>JBBSEL010000053.1:0-10428 GCA_038239755.1 Chloroflexia bacterium
CCTGATGCAGGCGGGGAACCCCGGTTCACCATGCTGGAAACGTTGCGCGAGTATGCGGCGGAGCAGTTGGCGGCAGCAGGCGAAGTGGACGAGGCGCAAGCCGCCCACGCCGCCACCTACCGGGCGCTGGTGGCCGAGGCCGAACCAGCCTTGCAGGAAGGGCGGCAGGGGGAGTGGCTGGCCCGCCTGGAAGAAGAACACGAGAACCTGCGCGCCGCGCTGGCCGGGCTGCTGGCCGCCGGGGACCCCACCGCTGCCGACCTGGCCGGGGGCATCTGGCGCTTCTGGTATGTGCGCGGCCACCTGAGCGAGGGGCGGCAGCTCCTGGCCGGGGTGCTGGCCTTGCCCGATCTCTCCGTGGCGGTGCGAGCGAAGGTGTTGAACGGCGCGGGGGTGCTAGCCCTGGCCCAGGACGACTACCCCGCCGCCCGTGTGGTGCTGACCGAATGCTTGGCCCTCTACCGGACGCTGGATCATGGGTTGGGGATGGCCTCGGCCTTGAACAACCTGGGGATCGTGGCGACCGAAGAGGGCGACTACGCCGCCGCCCAAGCCGCCCTAAAAGAAGCGCTGGCCGTGCGCCGCCGCCTGGGGGACCAGCGCACGATAGCCGCCACGCTCAACAACCTGGGGGCGTTGGCCGGGATCCAGAACGATCCGGTGCGCGCCCGCAGTCTGTTTACTGAGGCCCTGGCCCTGCGGCGGGCGCTGGAGGACACGCGGGGGGTGGCCCTCGTCCTTGCCAACCTGGGCGACGCAGCGCGCGATACCGGCGACCCGGTGGGGGCGACGGGCTATTATGCCGAGAGCGTGGCCCTCTATCGCACGCTGGGCGACCGGGTGAGCCTGAGCCTGAGCCTGACCAGCCTAGCTGACCTGTATTGCAAGGGCGGCGATCTCGCGGCGGCGCTGGGGCTGTACCAGGAAAGCCTGGCCCTGAGCCAGGCGCTGGGCAGCCCCGGCCAACAAGCCGACAACCTGCGGGGGCTGGCCGCCCTGGCCGCTGCCGCCGGGGAGCCGTTGCTGGCCGCCCGGCTGCTGGGGGCTGCCGACGCCGCGCAAGATCCCCTCGCCGCCCGCCTGCCGCCCGCCCAACAAGCCGCCCTCGACGCGACCGAGGCCCAGACCCGCGCCACTGTCGCCCCCGCCGCGTGGACCGCCGCGTGGACCGCCGGGCGCACCCAACCCCCGGCCACCCTTCTGGCCGCCTTCCCCCTGCCCGACCGGCTCACAGCCCCCGTCGCCACGCCCGAACCCCCGCCCCTCGCGGATGGGGGCCTCACCCCCCGCGAACGCGAAGTGCTGCGCCTGCTGGTCACCGGCCTCAGCTACAAAGAAATGGCCGCCCACCTGGGCCTCAGCTTCCATACCGTCCACGCCCACCTGCGGACCATCTACAGCAAGCTGGGCATCACCTCGCGTGCCCAGGCCGTGCGCCTCGCCACCGAGCAAGGGCTAATCTAGCCACCCCCTCCTCACTAACTAGCCAATGTCGTAGCCACCAAATCGCCACTACTGGTGATGTGTGCGCGGGCACTGTGGTGCTATGCTAACAGGGAGTAGTCACTACATACCCTGATCCCCCGCCGTGCAACGGACGGGGACGCGCCAACCGGCACATCATTCCACCCCTATACAAGGAGCCTAATCCATGAACCGGCGTCTATTGTCCCTCTTGAACGGCGTGTTGGCCTTGCTGGCTGCACTCAGCCTGGCAACCACCGCCAGTGCCGGGCCACCCGCCCCCGGCACGACCGCAACCAAACCCGCCGCCCCCGCCCCGCTCGCCCCGGCCATCTGCGGCGGGTTCGCCACCGTCGCCAGCTTCAACTACCCCTCCGATAGCAATCGCCTCAACGCCGTCGTGGCCCTGGCCCCCGACAATGTCTGGGCGGTCGGGGACTATAATGACAGCGTCAGCAACCGTGCCCTCATCCTGCATTGGACCGGCTCCTTCTGGGGAGTGGCGACTGACGCCGACCCCGGTAGGGCGCACGCTTTCTACGGCATTACCGCCTTCGCTCCCAATAACATTTGGGCTGTCGGCACCTCTGACGTTGGCCCCGTCGATCAACAGACGCTCGTGGAGCATTGGGACGGGACAAGCTGGACCCTCATCCCCAGCCCCAACCCCAATGCCGATGTCAGCGTACTTAATGCCGTGGCTGGAGCCTCGCCCACCGATATCTGGGCGGTGGGCTATTCCAGCCCCTTTGGTAATTCCTCCCACGACCTGCTTATCGAACATTGGAACGGCAGCGCCTGGACGATCTTTCCCATCGGCACCATTGGCACCGGCAGCACCTATCTCAGCAGCGTCGCCGTCGTGAATACCAACGAGGTCTGGGCGGTGGGCCTCTACCAAAGCAATGGGCACGATGTGGCCCTGGCCCTGCACTGGAACGGCACCGTCTGGCAGGTGGTGCCCACCGCCAACCCTGGCAGCGGCGGCAACGAATTCTCCGGTGTGACTGTGATCGCCGCCAACAACGTCTGGGCGGTAGGCGAGACGATCGGGTCTGGTCCGTACCAGACCCTCATCGAGCGCTGGAACGGGTCCACCTGGAACGTCATCCCCAGCCCGAATCTGGGCACCAACACGAACTTTCTCGAAGGCGTGAGCGCCCTGAACGGTAGCGACATCTGGGCCGTCGGCGAGGCATCCTTCGGCACCAACTATCAGACCCTGGCCTTGCATTGGGATGGCAGCGCCTGGTCCGTGGTGCCCAGCACCAGCCCCGGCACGGGGTTCAACGATCTCCACGCGGTGGCGGCGATCGGGCCAACCGATGTCTGGGCGGTGGGTATCCGGTCGGACGGTGCCCTCCAATCTACGCTGACCGAGCACTATACCGGATGCCCGCCCACGGTCACCCCCACGCCGACGATCACCCCGACCCCCCTGGCGACCTGCGCGGTGCCCCAGAACTACACCTACAGCACCACCACCAGCAACATGACCCTCGGCGTGACCGACATCGGCAACCACGGCGACGATGTGGTGACCAACGTCGCCCTGCCTTTCTCCTATCTCTACTACAATCAGCCCTACGACCATGTCAACATCTCGTCGAACGGCAACCTGCAATTTGTCAGCAGCAGCAACGCCTGGACGAACACCTGCCCACCCGCGCCGATCCTCGACTCGGCCATCCTGCCCTACTGGGACGACCTGGACACGAGCAGCTACCTGGCCTGCCCCAGCGGCCAGTGCGGCATCTTCACCCGCACCTTCGGCACCGCGCCCAACCGCAGCATGGTCATCGAGTGGCGGGCGGTGGACCATAATGTCACCGGCAACTATGTCAATGTCGAGGTGCTGCTCTATGAGGGCATCCAGCGGATGGACTTCGTGTATGGATCCGTGTCGGATAGCGGTAGCGGAGCCACGGTGGGCCTGCAACAGGATACTGGCAGCCACTATCTCACCTATACCTGCAATGTGGGCAGCCTGACTCCGGGGCTAGAGATCATCTGGAACCTGAGCGATTGCGCCACCCCGACTCCGGTGCCCACCGCCACCGGGACGGCGACCATGACGGCTACCCCGCCGCCGACCCAGACCCCCGGCGGCCCCAGCGCCACCCCGGTCGCCTCGGCCACGAGTACAGCGTCGCCCACCGCAACCACCACCCCGCCAGCACCCACGGCCACGGCCACCGTCTGCGCGATGCAGTTCAGCGATGTGGCTGCCAGCAGCCCTTTCTATACCTACATCCGCTGCCTGGTCTGCCGGGGGATCATCAACGGCTACCCCGACGGGACGTTCCGCCCCTTCAACGAACTCACCCGCGGCCAGCTCAGCAAGATGGTCACCCTGTCCGCCGGGTTCAACGACCCCATCGGCTCCGCCCGGCAGACGTTTGAGGACGTGGCCCCCGCCAGCACGTTCTGGCTCTACGTCGAGCGATTGGCCGGGCGCGGCTACATCAGCGGCTATCCCTGCGGCGGGGCGGTCGAACCGTGCCAGTCTCCGGCCAACCGCCCCTACTTCCGCCCGAACAACCCGGTCACCCGCAGCCAGATCGCCAAGATCGACGCCAACGCTGCCGAGTACACCGCTGTCATCCCGTCCACCCGGCAGACGTTCGAGGACGTGCCGCCGAGCAACGCCTTCTGGCTGTTCGTGGAGCGGGTCCACGTCTACGATGTCGTCAGCGGCTATCCCTGCGGCGGGTCGGGCGAACCGTGCGTCGCGCCGGGCAACCGCCCCTATTATCGCCCCTATGGCAACGCGGTACGGGGGCAAGCAGCCAAGATCGTCGCCAACACCTTCTATCCCGGCTGCCAGACTCCGGCCACCCGCTAAACCCGGCTCACCGCTGGCCCTGGTGTCGCGCCAGGGCCAGCGGTGGGCCGGGTTCAAATCAGATCAGGCGTAGATCGCGCAACCGGGGGCCAGGGTACTCGCCGCGTGCTGAACAATGGGTCCACAGTATCGAAGTAACCAGGGGGGTCACTACCATGAGCAACAATGAGCAGACAGCGATGCTGGAGGCACGGGGGGGGCACCGGCACCGCCTGGCCCGACCTGGCGCCGACGACGCGCGCCAGTTCGCGGTCAACATCCGCCGCGCCCGTGTCGCCACCCTGATCCAGCGCGATGGGTTGGGCCACGGCCAGCAAGCGCTTCTCGCCCGCACCCTCGGCGTAAGCGCCACCACGATCAGCCGCGATATCGCCGCCCTGTTCGCCCTGGTCGCGCCCTGCCTCTATTGTGGGTCGTACCCGCTGCTCACTGGGCCACTGTTGGATCAGGACCCCATCGCTGCCGGGTGAGATCGGTGCTGATGAACGCTTTGGGAGTCAGGCCGATCTGCACGCCGGGGAGGTGCGTATCTGGCTCGGTCCGCAACCGCTTCTCCAGCTTGCGCCGATCGACCTGCTCGATGTGGATTACAACGTCCGACATTTGGGTTTTTACGACGGCAAGCAGTTCGCTGTCCGAACAGTGGTAGGCCACTTCGTGCATCAGTCGGATCTCGCCAGCGGGTCCCCAGCGCGTGATGCTGAGGATCTGATAGGCCGTCACCATACACTGTTGGCGCACCTCGGCCAGGCGGTGCGTCAGGGTGTCCACCTGGGCCAGAATGACCTCGCGGGCCGGGTGACTGGCGGATTGGCTGGGGTTGGCGGCGGTGCGGCAGAGTTCGTTATGGGTGTGTTCCTTTCTGTGGGTTATACAGTAGGTAGGCAGGAAGGCAAGAAGGTGGTGTGAACAACGTTCCTGCTTACGACATATCCCAAGAGCCAGTGCCCTTCAACAGTCGCTGAGTATTGTAGAGAGGCGGCACGCTTGGAGAGGTATCCATCCTCTGCTCAACCTATCTAGAGCGAATCACCGGACATGTCCGGTTTTGGGAGGTGATTCCTCCCCAGCCGCTTTCTCCCTCCCCTGCTAGTTGAAGATTATCTTCATGGGATATGTAGCTATAATTGAGCCTCTTCAAGGCCTATTAAAACTCCGGCGGGAGTAAGCCAGTTGCACCTACTCACCGCCGGAGGCAACAATAGCCGGGTAACTCCTTCTACAGCAGCAGATCATTCAATTGGTCGGCCACCTCAGCCAGATTTGTCTCGGCCCCCGCTATCTCCGGCCCCGATGCCTGCCAGTCATCATGACCATGCACCGGGCGGATCGATCCCTGCGGATGAGCCAAGACCAAGATGTTAGTATGATATCAGCAATCGGTGTGCAGCCAGCGCGCTATTGCCGACCGGGCGCATCTTGGGGCATACTGGGGATCAGACCTCGCAGGAACAGCGGACAACGCTTTGATCGCCTGGGACGCTTGCCACGGGCGTGCCTGCCGCAAGCTCCTTAGCTGGTGGGTATGAGTGAGCCAGGTGTACAGGATTGACAAGTTACACAGGGGCGTGTTATGCTCATCTGTGTAACTTATCCCACCCTGGAGGCGGCGCATGGCCCGCACAACCCCCCGAGTCGATCCGCAAGGGCTGATTGCCGATGGGGCTGAACCGACCGCGATTGGCTCAGTCGCATGGTATGCGTGGGTGGAGCAGCAGCGTAGTTTCGCCTTTGTGGGCACCCGCGGGCGCTTCACCGCCCGCAAAGAACCCCGCCCCGGCGGGCTGTACTGGTACGCGTATCGGCGCGTGCAGGGGCACCTGCATACTGCCTATTTGGGGCGCTCGTCCGAGCTTACCCTGCCCTGCCTGGAACAGGTCGCCCACGCCCTGGCGACCGCCGCCGAGTCTGCCCGGCCCGGCCCACCCGCGCCTGCCCCGGCAGCCTCCTCGCGCTTGAGCTTGAATACAAAACTCCAACGACCCCCACCCCGGCCCGACCGGGTGCCGCGCCTGTCGGTGCTGGCCCGGTTAGACCAGGCAGTCGGGCGCACGCTCACCCTGGTCGCCGCACCCGCCGGGTTCGGCAAAACCACCCTGGTCAGCGCCTGGGCTGTCCAGGCCCGCTGGCCGGTCGCCTGGGTCAGCCTGGATGCGAGCGACAACGACCCCACCCGCTTCTGGGCCTATGTGGCTCAGGCACTCCACGACGCCCTCCCGGCAGCGGGCGAACTAACCGCGTCGCCCCCGGCGCTACCCCGCTTGCTGGAGAGCCTGGTCGGGAGTGCCCAGCCCATTGTGCTGGTGTTGGATGATTATCATCTGATCGAGACCGCCGCGATCCATGAGGCGCTGGGCTACCTGCTCGATCATGGGCCAGCGGCGCTACGGGTGGTGTTCATTACCCGAACCATACCGCCCTTCCCGCTGGCCCGCCTGCGCGCCAACGGCGATCTCCACGAACTGGGCGTGCCCGATCTGCAATTTTCGCTGGCCGACACACAGACCTTCCTTAATGAAGTGATGGCGTTGGATTTGGCCCCGGCGGACGTGGCCCTGCTGGCCGCGCACACCGCGGGCTGGGTCGCCGGGCTGCACTTGGCCGCGCTGGCCCTGCACGGGCAGGACGACCGCGCCTCTTTCCTGGCAACGTTCACCGGCAGCCAGCCGCACATCCGCGACTACCTGGCCGAAGAAATTTTCCTTCAGCAACCGGCGGCGATCCAGCAGTTCTTGCTCGATACCGCCGTGTTGCGGCAATTAGACGGCCCGCTCTGCACCGCCCTGACCGGCCAGCCGGAGAGTCCGGCCCTGTTAGAGCAGGTCGCTAAGGCCCAGCTCTTCCTCGCTCCCGGCGATCCGACCGCCACCTGGTACCGCTATCACCCACTGTTCGCGGAATTTCTCCAGGATCGACTGGCGCGGACTCAGCCCGCGCAGGCGGCCATCTTACACCGGCGGGCGAGTGCCTGGTACGCACAGGAGGAACGATGGGCGGACGCGATTCACCACGCCCTCGCCGCCCGCGACTTTGATCAGGCCGCCGATTGGATCAACCGCGTCGCCGCTTTTGCCATTCAGCGGGGCGAAGTCGTCACCCTCCTTGGCTGGCTTCAGGCGCTACCCGCCGATCTGGTGCGGGCGCGGCCCGGCCTCAGTTCGTGGACCGCGTGGATGCTGCTGCTGGTCGGACAACTCGACGCGGTAGAAGCCCATCTCCAGGCGGCGGCGCAGGGGTTCGGGCGATGGATCGCGGCCCCCCATGAGGCCCCGGCAGCCCTGCCGCTGCCCGTCTTGATCCAACACGGCCTCGGCCAGGTTGCGGTGATCCGCGCGGCGGTGGCCCGGAGCCGGGGCGATGTGCCCGGCATCCGGGCGGCGGTGGCGCAGGCGGCCTCGTACTTTCAGCCAGGGGAACAGGTGGCCCCCCGGCTGCACAGTCATCTGCTGCTGAACGACGGCTATGCCCACCTCATGGACGGAGCCTTCGCCGAGGCGGTGCAGGTCTTGACGGCAGCGCGTGCCGTCTGCCGGATCGGAGATCAGACATATACCGAGATCGCGGTGGTCCACGCCCTGGCCCTGGTGGACCTATTGCAAGGGCGGCTCCATCAGGCCGATCGGCTCTACCAACAAGCCACCCAGCTTGCCGCAGGCGGGGATCAACAGGCATTGCCTGCCGCCGGAATCGCCTATGTCGGGCTGGGCGAATTGCGTTATGAATGGGATGATCTCGCCGCCGCCGACACGTATTTGCGCCAGGGGATCGACCTGGGAATGCTTACCGGAAGCTGGGACATGGTGGTCTGGGCGTATCTAGTTCTGGCCCGGCTGCGCCAGGCACAGGGTCAGGACGCGGCGGCCTGGGCATTGCTCGATCAGGCCGCCGCCCTCGCGCAGGCGGGGCACACCCCGCAGGGGGCGGCGCTGGTCGCTGCCGGGCAGGCGCGGCGGGCGCTGGCGCTGGGCGACGCGGCACAGGTGGCACGCTGGCTGCATACCTACGCTCCGCACGGGGCGGCGGGCGACCTGACGGCGATCCTGCCCCGCCCGCATCGGGAGCCGGTGGAGTACCTGACCCTGGTGCGGATCCTGCTGGCGCAGGACCAGCCCACGGAAGCGCTGACCCTGCTGGCGCGCTTGCACCCAGAGGCGGCACCGGTCGGCCACCTGGCGAATCGGATCGAACTCCTCTTGCTGCAAACGCAGGCCTGGGCGGCCTTGGGCGACCTGCCTGCGGCCCGGCGTGCCCTGGCCCGTGCCCTGGCGCAAGGGGCGGTGGGCCACTACATCCGCAGCTTCGTGGACGAAGGTCCGGCGCTGGGTCTGCTCCTCCGCGACCTGATCGGGGCGGTGGACCCGGATGCCGGGTTCGCCCCGGACCACGCCTACCTCATCACCCTGCTCCAGGCGTTTCACCGGGCCTATCCCCAAGCGATCCCCGCGCCCGCGCCGCCGCTGTCCACGCCCCTGCCGCCCCTCACCGCCCGCGAACAGGAGGTGCTGGGCCTCCTCGCTGCCGGGCTGTCCTACCGGGCGATTGCCGACCGGCTGGTCGTGAGCGAGAACACCGCCCGCTGGCACATCAAGAACCTCTACCGCAAGCTCCAGGTGCGCGAACGTGCCCATTTGGTCGAGCGGCTGCCGGAGCTAAACCGGCCTGCCGGACCAGGCCGCCCGTAGCCGCCCGCAAAACCACCCTCCAAAACCACCCCTGACCCCGCGAACGTGCCCCCGCCGATAGAGTATCTATGGTAGGCAACGATGACCTGCCTGCCTAATGGGCGCGCAGTGCCGAATTGCTGCCGGACGCCCGCGCCCATTGCCCCACGCGGTGGGTGACAACACTCCCAGGAGGATGGCAAAATGACCGATACAACCGTTCGCGGGGCCCTGCGCGGGGCAGCCCTGGGGCTGGCGCTGCTGCTCAGCCTGCTTGATCTGCCGAATGGCCGGATGGCCCTGAGCGCCCATCCGGCGACTGTGGACGACCCGCTGTTCACCGTGCAGGGCGACGGCCCCATCGTCGCGCACGGTGCGTCCGACGCCTGGGACGGCACCTACACCGACCCCGGTGCCCAAGTCTTCTATAACGGGCAGTTCCATATGTTCCGCAACGGGTTCCGCGCCTGGCCCGCCCCGGTGCAGATCGGCTATGTCACTTCGGACGATGGCACCCACTGGACCAAACAAGGCGATCAGCCGGTGCTGACCAGCGCCGAGGTGCCCTATGCCAAAGTCGCGGCCCTGGCCTCCAGCGTGCTGGTCGAAAACGGCACCTGGATCCTCTATTTCTACACCTGGCAAGATTACAGCACGCCCTCGACGGGCGGAGCCATCGGGCGGGCCACCGCGCCCAGCCCGACCGGGCCGTGGACGGTCGATCCTGCCCCGGTGCTGACCCCCGGCCCGGCAGGAACCTGGGATGCCGTGCAGGTCGCCGCGCCCAACGTCGTCCACGCCGCCGACGGCTACCGGATGTATTTCACTGGCTACGACGCGGGCGGCACCTGGCAGATCGGCCTGGCGACCTCTCCCGATGGGCGCCATTGGACCAAGCACGACGATCCCGCGACGACCACTCCCGCGCTGGCCGCGAGCGACCCGGTACTGACCCCCGGCCCATCGGGGGCCTGGGATAGCGCCGCCGTGCATCAGCCGTCGGTGCAGCAGACACCTGACGGCTGGGTCATGCTCTATCGCACGCCGGTACGCGGCGGCCATACGATGGCGCTGGGTTACGCCCTCAGCCCCGACGGCATCCGCTGGACCCGCTCGGCCCGCAACCCGGTCCTGCAATCGAGCGCCGTCCCCTCCGCCGGGGGGTTTTACTTTACCAACCTGCTCTATCACGAGGGCACCTATTACCTGTTCTGGGAAGTCGCGCAGGGAGCCAACACCGACATCTTCCTCGCCACGCACCAGGGTGCCCTGCCTAACGAGCCGTTGGCCGCGCCCACCGCCACCCCGCCGGTCCCGCCGACCGCGCTGCCCCCGACGGCTACGCCAACGCCGCTCCCCGTCTCCCCCGCGCCGGGGCCGCCGACAGTGACCCCACCCCTGCCCCCGGCGCTGCCCGCAACCGGCCACCCCGAGCCGAGCGCGGGCCTGGGCCTTCTC
>JBBSEL010000054.1:0-10427 GCA_038239755.1 Chloroflexia bacterium
AGCCTGCCTTAGAGTATACGCTATTTTAGCCCTATCCGTCAATGATTATGACAAAATTGGCGGCAGACAGCAGCACGTCAGTGGCTAACCGGGAACGGCTTGGCGCGTTATACTCTAGGGAACGGGCAGCCGTCTCCCCAACGGGCCTGGTCGGGCCAACGCGGCCTGACGGAAACCCTACCCGATTTCCCAGGTTTATCGTATAATATTATCGTAGATTTTACAATGGTGAACAGGAGCAGTCTTCCATGCAAACGCTAAAACACATGCTCATTCCCATGATCGGCAGCCTTGCGGCCCTGGCGATCCTGGTCGGCAGCTATTATTTTGCCAAGAGCAATATCCCGGCCCCCGCCCCCGATGTGCCGATCACCCCGATCACAGTGCTAGGCGGGCCTTCTACCCCCGATCCGATGGGGGCGTTTCTGACCCCAACCAATGTGGAACGCGGCCCCGATGGGCGCTATATCAGCCGCGACCCGCGCCAGATCATCCCCGACAACAGCCTGCGCCGGGGTGCTATTTCGCGCATCATCGTCCCCGATCATATCGCCATCCAGACGGTCAAAGTGGTCAATCTGCACGTCACCCACCCCGACACCGGGGAACTGGTCGTGCAATTGCTCTCGCCCGATCTGGTGCTCTATACACTGGTAGAGGGCCTGTGCCCCGGCAAGCATAACTGGCTGGCCCTCACCCTGGATGACCAGGCGGGCAAGGCGCTGGGCAGCGAGTGCATAGACAACCTCAACGATGCCTATGTGCCGCTGGACGGCCACCGGCTGAGCATCTTCAACAACGGGGATGCCCAGGGGGAATGGGTGCTGACCGTCAAAGATAACAAGGCGGGGAACATCGGCTACCTGGAAAGCTGGAGCCTGCTGTTCAACACCCCGTTTGGCAAGGGCGGCACGCCCGGCCCGACCACCCCGGCGACCCCGCTTGGCTCCCCCCTGGCGGCCACCCCGGTGATGACCGGCACCCGCACGGCGCTCCCGACCGGCACCCCGGCGGCTCTGACCCCCACCGCACCCGCCGGGACGGCTCCGGCGACGAGCACCCCGCTCCCGACCAGCCCGACCATCACCTCCACCCCCATCGAGGCAACGCCGACGACCGGCACACCGCTGTCGTTTACCACCTTGCTGGCGACCGTGTCGCCAGCCCCGCCGCTCACGGCCAACCCCGTGCCGACGACACTGCCGGTGCCGCCCACGGCGACAGCAGAGACCAACGTCGAAGTCACGCCAACCGACGTACCGCTCGTCTACTACCCCTAGCCCGGTCGGCCAGCAACCAGTGGAGGCAGCGCGGTATGGAGTCAGGAACAAGGGCAGAACAACCAGGGGGGCGCGCAGCCCCGGTGCGGGTGTTCGTCGCCCTCGAACTGCCGGACGGCATCCGCGCGGCGCTGGAAGGGGTGCAGGCACGCCTGGGAGCGGCCCAGCTCCCCTTGCGCCTGGTGCGGCCCGAAGGTCTCCACCTCACCCTGGCCTTTATCGGTGACATCCCGGCGACCGCTGTGCCCGCGCTGATCCAGGCGGTCGAGGCGGCGGCAACAGGGCTGGCGGTGTTCACCCTGCGGGCCGAGGGCCTGGGCATGTTCCCCAACGCCCGGCGGCCCCGCGTGGTCTGGGCCGGGGTGCAGGGCGATGCCGAGGATCGCGCCCGGCTGGAAGCCCTCCACACCCAACTGCGGGCGGCCCTGGAGGCAGCAGGCTTCACCGCCGACCCCCGGTTCGAACCGCACCTGACCCTGGCGCGGGTGAGCGACCAGGCGGCGTCCACCGAGGCCGCCGCCGTCGGTGCCCTGGTGCAAACGCTCCCCTTCCCCAGCGGGCTGACCTTCGACGTGGCCCATGTCAGCGTCATGTGCAGCGACCTGCGCCCTAGCGGCGCGGTTTACACCCGCATTGCCGCCGTCCCGCTCAGCCCAGAACCCCCGCGCCCCTAGGATCGGCATTTAGAAGCGACCGTCTGAAGGCACAACAAAGGCCCGGCGTACCCATCCGAATTACGGACGGGCACACCGGGCCTCTTTACTCGTTACCGCCGGCTCGGGTTAGCCGCCGAAACTGCCCCCGCTGCGGATGTTCGGGTCGTCGTGGCGGGGGCTATCCTGCCCGGCGGCGGGAGGGCTGTCGCGTCGTCCGATCCCTTCGCCACCCATGCCCCCGGCGACATTATTGCCGGTGCCACCACCACGGGCCACATCCAGGTTCACCCCCCGGTCGGAGGGCGACTCGAAGGACTGCCCGCCGCCGAAGCCGCCGCCGCTGCTGATGTTCGGGTCGTCATAACGCGGCTGTTGGGTGCCCACGTTTTGCCCGCCGCCGCCGAAGCTGCCACCGCTGCTGATGTTCGGGTCGTTATAGCGCGGTTGCTGCGGCGGAGCCTGGGTGGTGGACCCGGTGTTGCCCCGGCGCGACACGATAAACAAGATCACGGCCACAATGACGACCACAATTAATATTGTCGTAATATCCATTGGTTTTGTCCCTTTCATAACGGCTCGCGCCGCGTGCAAGCCGCTCCTGTATGCGCATGCTATTGAACGCTATTGAATCTTGAAATTGGCGGTTGGGCCAGGGTTGCCGTTGATGATCAACTGCACGGTCCAACTCCCGGTGGGTAGGGGGGCACTGCTCCCTTGAATGTGGAATTCCAGGTACGTATTGCTGTAGTCACGGTTGGCGGTGATTTCCTGGGTGTCCTCGCGGACGGTGCCGTTCGCACTCCAGCGGGCGAAAATGCGGTTGCCCGAGGCGAACTGCTGCACCTGCACCACCGCATAGACGGTATCGCTCGAGCTAAAGGTGCTGGTCACGCTCTGCGGAGCGTTGCCGGTGCCGATAGACCGGGCGGTGACGAAAGCGCCGAGTCCTTGCACCTGGGTATTACTGGTGCCCAGGCGCGTCGTGGCCGTCGGCAGGGTCTGTAGGTTGGTGCCCTGTTGCGGGCTGGACAGGCAGCCGGTGGCGAGCAGGGCCACCAACAGCAGGCCCAGCAGGCCCAGGTTACGCCCGCGAGCAGCGCGGGTCGAGGCGACATCAAACATAAAGATCGGGTTCCTCCTCCATCAGGGTACTAAGTGTAGCGCGCCCATCAAAGAAATTGAGCACTGTAGAAAACGAAACAAGCCCGGCGTAGTGACGAGGGGGCGCAATATCGCCCACCCCCGGTGCGGATTAGTAGCGCGAACGGGTGCGCACGCGGGCGCGGGCAGCCTGCTCAGGGCTGGTCGGGATGGTCGTGGACCGGGCGGGGAACTTGCGCAGCGCCGGGAGGGAGGCCGCGCTCCGCCGGGCTTTCCGCCGGGGCGCCTCGGTGGTCAATGGGACGGGCAGGCGCACCAACGCCGCCGCTATCGCCTCATCCATGTTCTCGACCAGCACAAACTCCATGCTCTCGCGCACGTCCTGGCCGAGATCGTCCAGGTCACGGGCGTTGCGGGCGGGCAAGATCACGCGGGTCAACCCGGCCCGCCGTGCCGCCAGCACCTTCTCTTTGATCCCGCCGACGGGCAGGATGCGGCCCCGCAGGGTGATCTCGCCGGTCATCGCCACGTCGGGGTGGATCGGGATATCGGTCAGCAGCGAAGTCAGGGCGACCACCAGGGCCGTGCCCGCCGACGGGCCATCTTTAGGCACGGCCCCCGCCGGTACATGGAGGTGGATATCGCTGGTGTCGAAGAAGTAGGGGTCGATGCCGAGCGCGGCGGCGCAGGAACGCACCCAGGTCAGGGCTGCTTGCGCCGACTCGCGCATCACCTCGCCCAGTTGCCCGGTGATGGTCAGCGTCTTGCAGCCGGGCATCTTGCTCGCCTCGATAAAGACAATGTCGCCGCCCACCGGGGTCCAGACCAGGCCGGTTGCCACGCCGGGGCGGTCGGTGGCCTCGGCAGCCTCGGCAATATAGCGCGGCTTGCCCAACAGATCGGCCACTTCCGCCACCGTCACCTCGTATGGTCCGACCGTCCCACCGGCGTGGCCCTCGGCTACTTCGGTTGCTACCTGGCGGGAGATGGTCGCCAACTGGACCGCCAGTTGGCGCACGCCCGCCTCGCGGGTGAAGTCGCGGATGATCGCCAGCAGCGCGTCATCGTCCCAGCAAATGTCGGCTTCCGTCAGCGCATGGGCAGCGAGTTGGCGCGGCAAGAGATGGCGCAGGGCGATTTCCAGCTTCTCTTCCTCGGTGTAGCCCGACAGTTCGCAGATCTCCAGCCGGTCGCGCAGGGCGGGCGGGATGGTGTCTAGCACGTTCGCCGTGGCGATAAAGAGCACGGACGAGAGGTCGAATGGCAGATCGAGGTAATGGTCACGGAAATCAGACTGCTGTTCGGGGTCGAGCACTTCCAGCAGGGCGGCGGCGGGGTCTCCCCGGCCATCGTTGCCCAACTTGTCGAGTTCATCGAGCATAAAGACCGGATCGTTGCTCTGGACCCGGCGCAACGAGGACAGGATGCGGCCCGGCAGCGCGCCTAAATAGGTGCGCCGGTGACCGCGAATTTCGGCCTCGTCATGCACCCCGCCGAGCGAGAGGCGGACAAACGGGCGGCCCAGCGCCTCGGCAATGGATTGCCCCAGGCTGGTTTTGCCCACGCCGGGCGGGCCAACAAAGCAGAGGATCGGTTCGCCGGTGCGCCGCAGCGCCGGATCGGTGCTGTCGCCTTCCGGCTGGCGGGCCAGGCGTAGTTTGCGCACGGCCAGGTATTGGAGAATCCGCTCCTTGACATCGTTCAGGCTGTAATGGTCGCGGTCGAGGATAGTGCGCGCCGTGGGGATGTCAATCGGGGGCGGGGTGCTGGGCTGCCAGGGCAGGTCGGCCAACCACTCCAGATAGGTCCGCAGGCTGGTATATTCGGGCGCGGCGGGGGTCAGGCTGGTCAGGTGATCCAGTTCGCGCATGGCGACGGTCAACGCCTCATCGGGCAACCCGGCAGCTTCCAGCCGCTCGGCCAGGTGTTGCCGCTCCCGCGCTGTGGGGTCGTCCTCACCCAACTCGTGCTGGATCGCTTTAAGTTGCTGGCGCAGGAGGAACTCGCGCTCGGTGCGGCGCACCTGCTGCTGGACATGATCGTTGATTTCGCGCCCCACGCCCATCGCGGCGATGATCTGGCTCAAGGCGGGCAATAAGACTTCCAGCTTGCCCACCGCGCCATCGGCCTCCAACACCGCCTGACGCACTTCGACCGGTAGCGGGCTGGTGGCGGCGATAAAGTAAGCCAGTTGCAGCGGGTCGTCCAGCACGCTGGCGGCGGTGCGGATAGCATCGGCCACCGCAGGCTGCCCCTGCAAGATCGCCTCGAACTGTTCCCCGGCCTGCTCTAGCAAGGTCTGGAGGGTCGCGCCGTGCGTGGCCTCTTCCTCCGCCAGCAGCGGCTCGGTCAGCGCGGTCACCTGGGCGACGAAATAGGGGTCGTGGGACTCCACCGTCCCCTGCCGGATGCGGACCAGCCCCTGCACCATCACTCGCACCGAGCCGTCGGGTTGATCCTCGGTTTCGTAGATCAGCGCGGCGGTGCCGACGGCATAGAGGTCGCCCGGCTCCGGCGTTTCCTGGGTGGGGTTACGCTGGACAAACAGGCCCACCGGGGTATGCGTCTCTTGCACATAGCGCAACAAAGCTTCCGCGTCGGCTCCCTGCAAGACCAACGGGTACAAGGCACCGGGATAAATCACATTTTGCGTGAGCGGAAGAACCGGGATTGCGGGAGGAAGCGTGACATATAATGCAGGAGGTTCGGATACTTCCAGGTCAGGTGCGGTATCACTCGGCATAAGAATGGGGTCGCTCATTTACGCGGTTTCCTATTCAATCAAGCTTGCGGCGACTCGGTTGCGGTTGATTAGCTCAATCGGGTCACACAAAGTCGGCTGAACGGCCCCTGCGAAGAAGCTACATCGGTATACTATGGGCCACTACCAACCCATAAGGCAATTTGTGTGCCAGTACTCTTGTCTACCATCGTAGATATTGGGGCAATTAAAAAGAAACCCCGGCAATCAACGCCGGGGCTTCTTGCTATGTGATATGTCCTAGACCCGATCGCACTTTATTGGGGGATCGGGGGGGTCGGGCGGACGCTATTTTGGCCGGATCTGGTTTTGCAACGCCAGCAGGCGGATGAGGATGGTATCCAGATTCGCGGGCGTGGTGGCTCCCGACTCGGTGCTGACAGTTTTGGTGCGCCCGCCATCAGTGAACGTCACGGTGAGGGTTTCGCTGTCGCTGGGGACGACCTGGGGGACATATTGATCTTGCAGGTCGAAGAAGTTGTTCTGGTTAAACAGGTCGATCAGCCCCTGCACCTCGCCCGCCGCCAGTTGGGCGGAGCCGGTGTCGGCCCCCCGTGAGGTGAAGCGCACCGTCCCGTTGCGGCTGATGGTCATCGAGGTGTCCAGCCCGGCGATGCCGCCCTTCATCTGGTAGACGATCAGCGGCGGGCCGTCTGTGTCGCCCGGCGTGCTGGGGATCGGCGTGGCGACGGGCGAACCCTCCGGTGTGGGGTCGCCCCCGACCGCCCTGGCGATCTGTTGCAGCGTGCCGATCAGTTCGATCAGCGCGGGCGGGGTGAGGCCCTGCCCCCCGATTTCGGCCACCTTGACCGTCTTGCTCTGCCCGCCGGTGGTGTAGGTGACCGTCATATAGCGGTCGTCTGCGACGGTGCCGTTATCATACACATCCTTCAGTCCAAAGAACGGCACGGTCAGAAATTGCTGCTTCAGCTTCTCCAACTGGACGGCGTTAAGCGTGCGCGTAGCGAGCAGTTGCCCGTTGCGGGTGGCGCTGACCTCGCCGCTGGGGCTGATGTGCAACGTTTCGCGGATCCCGGCGATGCCCCCGCTCCGCTCATAGGTGATCTCGGCATTTCCTGCCGCGCCGGGGGTGAACGTGGCAGCGGGCGGGCTACCGCCGCCCACTTCCACCGCTGTCGCCTGGAGCGTGCCGATCAGGTCGAGCAGCGATTGCGGGGTCAACCCCTGGCCCCCGGTCTCGGCCACCCGAACCGATTTGGTCTGTCCGTCGGCGGTGTAGGTGAGCGTGTAGTAGAAATCGTCGGCCACGTTGTGGCTATCGTATTCGGGGGCGAAGTTGAAGAACGGGGTGGCGGCGAACTGGGCGCGCAACTGGGCCAGGCGATCCGCCGATAGACGGGCGGTGATCGGGGCGTTGCGGTTCTGGGCCAGCCGGGCTGCGCCGTCGCTGTCGATCTCCAGCACCTCGCGGACCCCGGCGATCCCGCCCGATTTCTCATAGGTGATCAGCGACCCGCCACCGGGCGTGGCGAGGGCCGGGGTGGACGTGGCGGGCACCACCGTCGCCGGGGCGGTGGCAGGCGTGGGCGAGGCGGGCACCGCCGTCGGGACACCCGGCGCGGCCAACAGCCCGGCGACATGGGCCAGCTCCTGGGCCAGGTCCAGCAGCGGTTGCGGGGTAATGCCCTGCCCACCGACCTCAGCGATCTTCACCATCTTGGTCTGGCCCCCCTGGTGGCGGGTGACAGTGGTGAAGAAGTCGTCGGCCACGCCACGATCTACGCCGTACTGGTCGGCAAAATTCCCGAAGTGGGCCGAGTCCATCTGGGCCAGGAGGTCGGTCACGCGGTTCGCCGGAAGGGGCACCCGCGCCCCCGGCGACCCCTGGATGGTGAGCCGAGCGGTGTTGTCGGCGTAAATCTCGGCCAGCACGTCAGTTCCGGCCACACCGCCGGTCTTTTCATAGACGATCACCGGCAGGTTAGGGTCCGGCGTGCCGGGGACGGCGGTCGGTGTGGGGGGCGATGCGGTCAGCACCGGCGTGGGGGTCAGGTTGGTCCCCGTGTCGCACGCGGCCAGCAGCAGCACGCACGCGATCAGGATCCCACCGAGAATAGAGGTCTGTCGCTTCATAACCCTTCCTTTTAATATCGTTGAATCGAACCGCTTGCGCGGCCCCCTATGATCAAGCCAGGCGAGAATGCCCTTCCTTCTAATCAACGCCAGTATACACATTTTCGTTCCCCGGCACAGTCCCGGTCCCCCTGAGATGCGGTCATAACGTGGCTTACGGCTGTAGGATATGGCTCTGTCCATTGATGGTCGGGTACCTCAGGCGTCGGGGAGTCCCCACTATCAATGGACAGAGCCATATCCTACAAGGGGTAGTGATGGTTATAACCCGATCTCACTCTTCCCCGTTTGACAGCGCCCGGCGCATGGGCCATAATAGCGCCATGCAGCAGGAGGACCGGGACCGCAGGAGCACAGCCATGCTGGGCCGCTGGATTGCCAGCGGTCTTTTGTTGTATGGGGCGGTCGGGATCGCCGTGCAGTTGCGGTTGGTCGGTGGGCTGCTGGCCGGGCTGCTGGCGCTGGGCGGGACGCTCGACTTCCACGCGGCCCCGGTCATGGTCCCCGGCCTGGACTTGCTGGCGGCGCACTATGATGCGGCCCCTGCGCTCCCCTGGTTGGCCTGGCTGGCCGGGCTGATCCTCTGGCGGCGCGGCGCGGCCCCATCCCAAGTCCCCGATCCGGCTCCCCCTGCCCCCGATCCGGCTCCTATCGCCCCACCCCGCCGCTCAAGGGATATGTCGCGGCTTCTCTGGATTGTTGGCCCGCTGGTGAGCTTGCTCCTGCTGGGCGGCTGGGCGCGGCTCAACCAATTGGTGCCCGCCGACACCGGGATCAGCGACCTCCCCTACGACGACGAGG
The DNA here is from genome assembly GCA_038239755.1 of Chloroflexia bacterium. Classification (GTDB taxonomy): domain Bacteria; phylum Chloroflexota; class Chloroflexia; order QHBQ01; family JAICKM01; genus JBBSAN01. Next base: position 8,694 of record JBBSEL010000054.1, read on the forward strand.
GGGTTTATGCGGGCACCTCGCAACTCTGGCTACAGGGCATCTGGCCCTACCGGGATTATTTCTTTGCCCACCCGCCGCTCGCCGCCCTGGCCTATGCCCCGGCGATGGCCTACCATTACACCCCCTGGGGCAGCCCGACCAGCTTTATGGATGCCCGCTATGCGGCGGTCGGCTACAGCCTCGCGGCGCTGGCGGCGATGTATGCCATCGGCTGGCAGCTAGGGCTGGGGGTCGGCTGGGGCCGGGGGGCCGATGGGACGAGCGTCCCCGGCGCGGCGGTGAGCGCCAGCCTGGCCGGGTTCCTATGGGCGCTGGATGGGCGGATTGTGGAAATCAACCGCAAGATCATGCTCGACCAGCCGATGATCCTGGCCTCTATCATCGCGCTGGCGCTCTACCTGCTGGCGTTGCGCCGCCCCACAGGACGGATGCGGACCATGCTGCTGATCGGGGCGGGAGTGCTGGCCGGGGCCAGCGCGCTGACCAAAGTCGCCGGGCTGGCCTGTTTCCTGGCCCTGGCTGCCGATGCCGCCGGGCGGGGGGGCCGGGTACCCGGCGCGGGTCGCCCGTTGGTAGCCGTCGGGGGCGGGTTCCTGGGCACGGCGCTGCTGGGGGTCGCCCCGTTCCTGCTGGCCGCGCCCGACCGCTTCCTGCGCGAAGTCGTCCACTTCCAGGTCCTGCGCCCCACCGACTGCACCACCATCACCAACAACGGCGATTGCAGCGCCGCCGGGCGGATCACCGATCTGGCCGCCAACCTGCAAAACGGCCCGACCACCGTCCTCGCCGCCGCCGGGTTCCTGGTGCTGACCGTCGCCCTGTTGCGCGGGCGAGCCGCGAGCCGCGAGCCGCGAGCCGCGAGCCGCGAGACCGACGCAGCACGCAGCACTCAGTCCTCAGTCCTCAGTCCTCAGTCCTCAGTCCTCTTCTGGCGGCCCGTGGTGCTGTGGGGGCTGGCGAGCGTGCTGCTGTTCACCTACAGCCGGTCGTTCTACGGGCACTACTATATGCAACTGGCCGCACCGTTGTGCGTGCTAGGGGGTGGGCTGGCCTGGTGGGGCGATCTGGCGGCGGGGTGGCGCGGCGGGCGATGGATCGCCCCGCTGGCGCTGGCGGTGCCGCTGGTCGGGCTGGTCGGACTGGCGGGCGGCGGGGTGATCGATCCGCATCAGGACCGGCTCTTTGTGGTGGTCAGCCGCTATGTCAGCGATGCCGTCCCGCCGGCGACCCCGGTGCTGGCGACCGACGAACAGTTCAACTTTTTGGCCGCCCGCCCGCCCAGCCACACCGCTACCGGCTATCTGGTGGACAGCTACGGCCACCTGATCGCGCTAGGCCTGGGGCTGAACACGCGGTCCTGGGCGGATCTGCTGGGGGCCGCGGCACGCGGCGAACACGCCACCGCCCCCTATGAGATCATGTGGCGGGCCGCGCCGCAAGCCGACCTCCTCGACCGGGCGCAGCAGGCTGCCCTGGTGGTGATCCACGCCGGGGGTGCCCCCCGCCTCACCGCGACCACCCTCGCCACCCTCCGCGCCCGTGGCGTGCGTGTAGACGAGCGCCGCTACCTCATCGTGAACGGCGGCAAGTAACGAGCAATGAGCAATGAGTGATGAGCAATGAGCAATGAGCAATACGTGATGGGGGCAAAAAGACGAGGGATGAAGCATATAGCCTCATCCCTCGTGCCTCATTACTCATCGCTCATTGCTCATCACTCGTTACTCGTCTAGC
>JBBSEL010000055.1:0-10409 GCA_038239755.1 Chloroflexia bacterium
CAGCACCTGTTTCACGTTGTCTTCGCGGGTGACCACGTTGTCGTTGACCTGCTGCTTGAAGCCGCTGCCATAGGCCGGGTCGGCAGAGAGCTTAGCCAGCACCTGCTGGCTGTAAGCGCCGACCGGCACGCTGGGGTCGGCCAGCGAGATCTTCACGCCCGGTTTGGCGAGGTCTTTCAGCGCGGTGATATTGGCCGGGTTGTCGTCGGGCAGCACCACCACCAGCACGTTACGCAGGAGCTCCTGCGGCGTGCCGTCGATCAGGTTCGCCGCCACCGCCTTGTCCATGTTGGTTTTGTCCGCCGAGGCGAAGACATCCGCCGGGGCACCCTGTTGAATCTGGGTGATCAGCAACTGCGACCCCTGGAAGTTGTACTGAAGCGTGCTGACATTGGGGTTCGCTGCCTTGAAGTTGGTGCCCTCTTCCTTGAACGAGTCCAGCAGGGAGGCGGCGGCAAAGACGGTCAGCCCGGTGGGGCCGAGCGTGGGCAGCGCGGTTGGGGTTTGCGCCGGGGCGGTGGTGGGCGTGGCGGCGGGCTTCCCGGCGAAGTTATAGCGCCAGTCGTAATAGTGCTGGCCGATGTTGCCAACCTGCACCCGGAAGTCTGCCGGGGCGGAGGGGGTGTAGGTCAGCACCCGTCGCTGGAATAGTTGGATCAGGACCAGGGTGTTGGCCTGGCCCGCCACCTTCACCCGCGCCCAGTAGGGTTCGCTGATCGGATAGCCCGCCGCATAGAACCAGGGGTCGCTCAGTTGCGCGGTGACCGTCTGGCCGTTTTGCGTCACCGGTCCGCTGGTGTTGAGGAACTTCCAGAAGGCGCTGGCGATGTTGTGCTTGGTCTGCGGCGCATAATAGGTCAGGGCGGTGTTGGAATCGTTGCCCAGGCTCGCGTCTTCGGTCGTCTTTCCGGCGCGGTCCACCAGCGTGGTCACCGGCTGGTTTTCGCGCACGGGCGCATCGCCCAGCAGTTTGGCGAACGAGGCATAGGTGGGGGCGGTCGCGTCGTCGGTGTCCGACGCCAGCGGGATCTCTGCTGGGTAGCGGGCGATGGTGCGGTTATCGCCCACCTGCATACGCCCGCTGACCAGTTCCACCGTCAGCAGGCCGTTGGTCACGTAGAACGGGCTGTTCGGGTCGGCGCTGGGGTTGTTCAACTCCATCCGGCTCTTATCGAAATACTGCACCTGGCGCGCCCCATTGGCGGCTTCGGCATAGGCTTCTTGTTTGACCGTGCCCGGTTGGGGTCCCCAGTAGTAGCCCCGCGTCACCGTCCCGGCGGCCACCGGCCCATCGGTGCGGGTCCAGGTGCGCTGGAACGCCGCATTGGCAAATGCGGGGGTCGGGGGGGTCTGGGCCACCGCCGCCAGGGGCAGCAGGCCCAACAGGGCGAGCAGGCCCAACAGTCCGATCTGGCGGCGAGTCCGCCCTTGTGGTCCCTTCGGCCCTGCTCGTCGTAGCGTGGTCTTCATGTGCATTTGATGCGTGCTCCTCCAGGTCAATTTGGTCGTAATAGGTCTATCGGCAGCCTCGGCTAAAGTCCGGCAATGTCGCCTTCGCGGGTCAGGATCATTACTGAGGTGGACTTGATCAGGGCGACCGCTTCCATGCCCACCTTCAGGCCCATATCGGCGGCGGCTTCGGCGGTGATGATAGCCACCAGATGGTTATCGCCCACCTGCAATTCCACCTGGGCCATGAGGCCGTCGGTCTTGAGGGCGGTGATATGGCCCGGTAGCCGGTTCCGGGTGCTCAGTTTCGGGGGGTCTTTTTGCATGGGTGTCCTCCTGTGACGCGACTTCGAGTGTCTCGCTGCGCGGCCCGGCACGCTCCTGGCCTGGGGCCGCTCCTCTAGTGTACCCGCAATCCGTCGCGTTTCATTGCACACATTGCACAAACTTACGGGCTTATTGGGGCGGCTTCGGGCGGGGGGAGGATCAGGATCCAGCCGGGGATCACCTCGCCGTCGGCGTTGACCTCGCCCGACTCTTCACCGTAGATGATGAACCCGTTTTTCTCCAGCACCCGGCGCGACCCGGTGTTGTGCTGCGCTACATAGGCATAGAGGGGGCGCACCGGCACCTGCCGGAGAAACGCCGCCAACGCCTGGGTGGCGATGCCCCGGCCCCAATAGGCCCGGCCCAGCCAGTAGCCGAGTTCGCGTGTGCCGTCGTGCTCCCAACTGCCCAGATAGCCCGCTACCTGCCCGTCCACGAGGATCGTCTGCAGGATGTTCGCCGGGTCGGCCCGGGTCTTCGCCCAATGCGCCTGGAAGGCATCCCATTCGCGGGCCGGGAAGTCGGCCATCCGGGTGGCCGCCGGGTCCCGCTGGTGTTCAAAGAAGATCGGCAGGTCGGCATCTGTCACCGCGCGCAACTGGACGGGGCGGGTCTCCGCGCCGGGTTCGGTATTGGTCATGGGGGTTCTCCTACGGGTATTCGCGCTGATCGCTATAGCTATCGGTTGGCTATCCTACTTAACGGATCACGCCGCCCACCTGTAACGGTCGGACCCTAGTCAGGGTAGCCGCCCTGGCCGGGGCGGGATCGGGATTGATAAGTTGGGGGAAATGGATTACACTGGAACCGCCTTCTAGACCAAACCAACACCACGCTGCGATGCTACCTGCTGCTGATCGACTCCTGCCTGTCGCCTGGGGGTCCCCTATGCCGTGTTCGGGCGCTGTGAGACCGGACCGCACTGTTTGGAGGAATTGTGAGCGCCAAGCACTGTTTGATGATCGGGGCGGGCGGCTTCGCCGGGGCGTGGGTCCGCGACTTCCTACCCGCGCTGGGGGACCGGGTCCGCGTGACCGGGCTGGTCGATGTGGACCGCGCCGTGCTGGACCGGGCGGGTGACACGCTGGGGCTAGATCCGGCGCACCGCTTCACCGACCTGGATGCCGCCTTCGCCGCCACCGATGCCGATTTCTGCGTCATGGCGATCCCGCCGAAGTTCAACCAGGGGGTGGTCGAGCGGGCTGTGGCGCGCAAGCTGCCGGTGCTCAGCGAGAAGCCGATTGCCCACACCTGGGACGCTTGCCTGGCGATTTACCGGCTGGTGCAGGAGTCGGGCCTGAAGATGGCGATCATGCAGAACTATCGGGTCAGCAAGCCGATCCTGACGCTGAAGCGCGCCGTGGACAGCGGCCATTTGGGCGCGGCGATGTATATCACCGCCCGGTTCGCGGTGGACCACCGGCAGAATGGGGGAGGGCGGTTCCGCTACGATATCCCCGATATCATGCTCTACGAAGCCTCGGTCCATCATTTCGACCAGTTACGCAACCTGGCCGGGGCCGACTGTGCCCGGATCACCGGCACCGCCTGGAACCCGCCGGGCAGCGGCATCGCCACCGATTGCTGCGGGTTATTCGTGCTGGAGATGGCGAACGGGGTGCGCTGCCAGTACGAAACCTCCTACGTCGCGGCGGGCGCGCAGAACGACTGGTACCGCGAATATTATCGGGTGGACTGCGAACGGGGCAGCTTCGTCGTCGATTATGATCGGGTGGTGCGGCAGGTGGAGCACCTGGGCTATGGCCGCACCCGCGTGACCGATCTGGAGCCGATCACTGCCCCCTATGACGGCCACCCGGCGCTGATCGCCCAGTTTTTGGACTGGCTGGATGGCGGCCCGGCCCCGGCCACCGAGATCGCCGACAACATCCGCACCGACGCGATCTGCTTTGCCGCCGCCCAGGCTTCGCGGGACCGCACGGTGGTAGACGTGGCCGCGCAACTCCAGGCGGCGGGCGTGGCCTGAGCCGCAGCCAGGGGCGAACCGACGACACACGCGGCGCGGCCTGCCAGGGGTGCGCCGGAGGAGGAGACGACAACGATGCCGGTAATGCGCAACCCGGACCAGCAGCCAGCGTGGGTGCGCTGGAGCAACTTCGGCGAGGGCCACCTGACCGAGGCCAGCCAGTTGGAATTGCACTTTCATGATGCCGACGAATACTGGCTGGTTTTTGCGGGCCGGGCGCGGGTGTTGAGCGAGGGGCAGGAATATGTGCTCGGCCCCGGCGACATCCTCTGCACCCGCATGGGCGACGAACACGACGTGCTGGAAGTGCTGGACGCGCCATTCCGCTGCTTTTTTGTCGAGGACGAACTGCGCGGGCGCAAGCGCCCCGGCCATCTGCATCAGCCGGAGGATGTGCGGGACCCGCCCACCACGGCGACGGAAGGAGTACCGTAATGACCAGCGCTGCGCGGCCCCGTGTACACCCCCGACCCCGATGGCGTAGATCCCGCCACCGTGCCCCAGCGGGTGCTCTATACCGGGGCGCGGATGCCCGCCATCGGGCTGGGCACCTTCGGCTCCGACCATGTGTCTCCCGATGCCGTGGCGGCGGCGGTGATCGGCGCGGCGGCGGTGGGCTACCGCCATTTTGATTGCGCCGCCGTCTATGGCAACGAACCCCAGATCGGGGCCGCCCTACACCAGATCCAGGGGGCGGGGATTGCCCGCGCCGACCTCTGGATCACCTCGAAGCTCTGGAACGACAAGCACGCCCCCGCCGACGTGATCCCCACCTGCCGGCAATCGCTGCGCGACTTGCGACTGGACTACCTGGACATGTACCTCGTCCACTGGCCGTTTCCCAACCATCATCCGCCGGGAGCCGACGTGAGCGCGCGCAACCCCCACGCGCTGCCCTACAGCCATGACCGCTACATGGCGACCTGGCGCGAGATGGAAAAGCTGGTCGAACAGGGGCTGGTCCGCCACATCGGCACGTCGAACATGACCATCCCCAAGCTGGAGCCGTTGCTGGCCGACGCCGCGATCAAGCCTGCGGTCAACGAGATGGAGTTGCACCCCCACTTCCAACAACCGGACCTATTCGCCTATGTCCGCGCCCACGGTATCGAGCCGGTCGGCTTCTCGCCCATCGGTTCGCCGCAACGACCGGAGCGCGATAAAACCGCCGAGGATACCGTGGATATTGACGACCCGGTAATCCGAGCGATTGCGGCCCGGCTGGCGGTGCATCCGGCGGTGGTCTGCATCAAGTGGGCGATCCAGCGCGGGCAAACCCCGATCCCTTTCTCCACCCGGCGAGCCAATTACCTGGGCAACCTCCAGGGCAGCGTCAGCGCCCCGCTCACGGCGGACGAGATGGCGGCTATCGCCGGGATCGACCAGAACTGCCGCCTGATCAAAGGCCAGGTCTTCCTCCGAAAATCGGACCCCGTCAGGCGGCCTGGCCGGGGCGGAGGGTCACGGTATACCCCAACTGCTCGAGCCGGCGCACATGGTGCCGTTCAATCCGCGTTTTATCGAGCTGATCAAAGTGGTCCACTCCCAAATCCTGATACTCCGTGCCGTCGCGTAGCAGGTGGTAAATAATCCGCAACACCCGATGCGCCAGCGCCAGGGCCGCCCGTTTCAGCCCTCGGCGTTGCGCCAGGCGCCGAAAGTAGGCGACCAGATAATTCTCCTTCGTATGGGCAATCGCCCAGGCGACCTCGATCAGCACTTGCCGTAGCCACCGATCGCCCTTGCGCGTTTTGCCACTCAGGCGTTTGCCCCCGCTCTCGTGGTGTCCCGGACATAGCCCCGCCCACGAGGCCAAATGCGCGGCGGTCGGGAAGCGGCTCATATCCCCCCCGATCTCGGCCAGGATGGTCGCCGCCGCGTGGGCCCCCACGCCGGGGATCGTTTGCAGCCGCTCCGCCGCCCCGTTGTAGGGTTCCAACCGACCAGCGATCTCCTCCTGCACCGTTTGGAGCGTCGTCTCGATAAAGTCAATGTGTTCCAGCAGCCGGGCCAGCAAGAAGCGATGGTGCGCTTCCACCCGCCCCTCCAGGGCTTGGCGGAGTTCCGGCAATTTGCTGCGGAGCCGCCCCCGGGCTAAGTCCGCGAGGGTGGCGGCCTCCGTTTCCCCACCCACCATCGCCTCCAGCATGGCCCGCCCACTTTTGCCTAACACGTCGGTGACCACGGAGGCCAGCTTGACGTTGGCCGTTTCCAGGACCTTCTGGACGCGATTAACGAGCGTGGCCCGCTCGGTGACGAGTGTCTTGCGATAACGGGTGAGTTCGCGCAGTTCGCGGATCGGTTTCGGCGGGATGAAGCTGGGCGCTAACAGGCCATGGCGCAGCAGATCGGCGATCCACTCGCTATCCTTCACATCGGTCTTGCGGCCGGGCACGGCGTGCATATGCTGGGCGTTGACCAGCACAATGGTCCGGCCGTCCTCTAACAGATTGAAGATCGGGCGCCAGAACACCCCGGTCGATTCGAGGGCCACATGGGTGACCGCGAACGTGTGCAGCCAATCATCCAACGCGAGGAGCTCGGCGGTCATGGTGGAAAAGGTCTGGAGATGGCGTTGGACCGTACCATCGGGGGCGGTGATGAGGATACAGGCGACCACTTGGCGTTTATGCACATCGATTCCGCAACAGCGCTCATAGACCACTTGCATGACATTACCCTCCTGTTCAAGCCTGCGGATGTGGTGGAGCGACCCACGCCAGGTGCGTACAACGACAACTTTCCTCCCCGTGCTCACCGGCCGCAGCCGGGGCGACAAACAGTGGTACTGGGCGCACCCGGATCAACTTCTTGTTCGGACTCTAAGCACCAGAAAACAGCGATCTCAGGGCGCGGGTCGCCCTTCATCCTAGCATAGATGGAGCCACAAGGGGAAGGAGGCCCGCCATTTTCATGTGCAGTGGCGATGTGCAGCATCATGACACTTCTTGTGGAAAGACGGGCAAAGCTGGGAAGACCTGTGGGACCCGCACGGCGTGATCACCCCGCCCTGACCGTCCTCCGGCCCGCTTTTGCAGCGGCTAACACAGGGGCAGTGTGGGATGCCACGGCACACCAGGGCGTGCCAGCAGGCGCGGGCGGTAGTAGCGAGCAGCGCCCGTGTGGTGGCCGGGGGTAGTTGCTTATACGGGGGGGGGTTACGCATTCTTGGCGGCGGGGCGGACGCGATGCGGCGGGCCGGGATCGCTGCCCGGTGGGTAGGGGGATGCGCGGTCGGGTGGCCCGCTGCGGGCCAGGGTGCGCGCCATCTGGAGGATCGCCTCGCGGTCGGCGGCCCCCAGGCGCGGCCACAGGCTGACCAGTTCCCCCGGCACAAAGAGGGCTGGTGGCTGGGGCGGCAACGGGTGATCGCCGTAGACCGCGCGGTACAGCGCTTCCTGGCTCATGTCGAGCGCGTGCGCCAGGGCTTCTACCGTGTCGGGATACGGCTGCCGCTGGGTATTGCGCTCTAACTGTCCGACGGCCTGCCGCGACAGCCCGGCCCGCCGCGCCAACTCGGCCTGCGACCAGCCGCGCCGTTCGCGCTCTGCTTTCAGCCAGCTACCCACCATCGATCTCCCTATCTCCTTGTCTATCCTGTGTGAGGGGGACGGCTTCGCCCTGCGAGACGCCTGCCGCAAGAGCCAGGCATCTCGCAGGGCGAAGCTGTCGCAACATGCGGGATTGCGGAATTACGCGCCGGCTCCCACGCCGCTGGGCTGTACCGCCGGGCGGGGCATCGGCCAGGCCACCTGACCGGGCGTTTCGTCACCCAGGTAGGGCAGGGCACCCATTTCGGGAATATCCAGCCCGGCCAGTTCGAGTTCGGGGGCAACGCGCATTCCAACCAGGCGGTCATACGCCTTGAAGAAGACCCAGCTCACCCCAAAGGCCCAGACGAAGGCGACCACACCGCCGATGAGTTGAGCCACGAACTGGCTGCCGTCGCCGACGATCAACCCTTTGACCACCCAGCCATTGTAGTTGGCCGTGCCATCGGCAAAGATGCCCACGCAGAGCTGGCCGAACAGGCCATTGAACCCATGGACCGAGATGGCCCCGACCGGGTCGTCCACCTTGAGCACGCGCTCGACGAACGGCACCGCCACGCAGACGATCACGCCCGCCAGGCCACCGATGATAAAGCTGCTCAGCGGGCTGACGAAGCCCGACGGGGCCGTGATCGCCACCAGCCCGGCCAGCATCCCGTTGATCGCCATGCCTGGATCGGGCTTCTTGGTAGTCAGCCACATATAGGCCATCGCCACCAGCGCGCCGCTGGCCGAGGCTAGCATGGTATCGACGGCGACCATGCCGATCCGCAGGTTGCCGAAGCCCGACGCGCCGAGCGTGCTGCCGGGATTGAAGCCGAACCAGCCGAAGGCCAGGATAAACGTCCCCAGCGCGGCCAGCACCAGGTTGTGGCCGGGGATGGCGTTCGCGCTGCCGTCCTTGTTAAACTTGCCCAACCGTGGACCGAGTACCATCGCACCCGCCAGCGCCGTCCAGCCGCCGATGGCGTGGACCACCCCGCTACCGGCAAAGTCGGCATAGCCCGCGCCCAGGCCGATCTTGCCCAGTTGCGACAGCCAGCCGCCGCCCCAGGCCCAGTTAGCGAAGATCGGATAGATGATCGTGCCGACGAAGAGGCCATAGACGCAGAAGGCCGACCATTTCCAGCGTTCGGCCATCGCCCCGGTCGGGATCGTCGCCGTGGTGTCCATGAAGACCATCTGGAAGAGGAACATCACCGCCACGCCGACATCATAGGTGCCGTCGGAGAGCAGGAAGCCCTTGTGCCCGATGATCCCCCAGTCCACACTGCCGAGGTGAATGGTCAACTCCTGGTTGAGCGCGGCCAGGCCACCCAGGTTGGGGATGCCGACCAGGCCGATGCCCCCCTCCTGGAAGGCGAAGCCGACGAAGAAGTAGCCGGTCATGCCCAGGGCATAGACCATGAAGTTCATCGTCATCGTATGGAGGGCGTTCTTGGCCCGGCAGAAACCCGCCTCGACCAGGGCAAAGCCTGCTTGCATGAACATGACCAGGAAGCCGCAGACCAGCGTCCAGATGAAGTTGGACGCCAGGCGGGTCTGGTTGACCACGGCGGCCAACTGGAGCGCGAACGGCTCGGTTTTCGCCGCGCTGGCGAAGGAATCGCTGGTCGGCGCGCCTGCGGTGCTGTTGACGAGGTCGGTCGCCGCGCCGATGGTGGTGCCCGATGAGTCGGTTGCGCCGCCGCTCCCTGACGAGGCGAAGGCGAGAACCGCGCCAACCACCAGGAATACCACGAATGCGACGACGAATGGCCGTAGGTTCGGTAGGTGCGCCGCTGCCGTTTCGTTACTGTTAGGGAAGCTCACGAAATTAAGTGCCCCGATGGGGCCGCAGGCGCGGGAATGGTGACGAACCACTTGGGCAAGTGCGTACACCGCCGCAGGTGTGTCTCCACCTCGGCCATGGCCGTCTTCGTCAGCCGCACCCCCGTTTTATAGAGCGTGGTCAGCAGCCGTACCGTGGGCCCCTGGCCTTTCCAGGTCATCGTTTGGGTAAATCCCTGGACCGCCGCGATACTGTCCAACAGGTCGCCATTCCAATGCTGTTCCAACGCGCCCCAACACCGCTCAATCGGATTATACTTGCTATGATAGGGTGGATAATAAACTAGCTGGATTGTCAAGCCAGTGGCCTGCCCCCAGGCCACCAACCGATACATAAACTGGGTGCGGTGACTATGATTTTCCGGTCCATTATCCAGGTTCAGCAGCACCGTGGTGACGGCGGGAAAGCGCTCCTGCACGCTGGCCCACCACGCCGTGAGCACATCCGCCAGGCAATCACTGGTCACCCGCGAGGTCACCAGATACAGGAACAATTCATCCGTCGTTGGCAGCAAGATGCCCACCGGCGTCACCGTCGCCAGCGGGTCGAAATCATGGTCGGCGGCAGCCACGGCACAGCGGGTGCGCCCATGCCGGGAAAAGGGGCCGACCTTGACGGTCGCTTTGGCATCCAGGGAGACCCGGAGGATGGTCGGCGCGGCGGCGGCGGCGGCATTCATCGCGTGCAGTTGGGTGAAGATAGCGTCGGTTTCGGGGACTTTTTTTGGGGGCGGGTTTTGGCGACCGTGCGTAACTGGTAGCCCAGGGCATTCAGTTTGCGCCCCAGAGTGGCAGCGGTGGGCAATTCGGCGTCACGATAGCCTTTTTGGGCGATGAGTTGGCGGCGCACTTCAGCGGCGCTCAGGCGCGTATAGAGCCGCGTGCTGTGGAACTGGGGATCGGTTTGGCTTTGGGCGTCGACCAGGGCGCGCAGATCAGCGAGCAGGTGCGGCAGATGCACCTCGACCGGTTTACGCCCGCGGGCGGCAAAGGCATCGGCGCAATGCAGGCCATGCTGGAGTTCGAGGGTGCCTTTGCGGATGGTGTGGCGGTTCCAGCCGAGGAGGCGTTCGGCGGCGCGTTGGCCGCCGGAGCCGAGGGCCTGCACGACGCGGGCCATAAAGAGGCGGCGGGCGCTGGCGGGCAGATCGGCGGCGGTGGCCTGTAGCAGGGGGGTGAGCGCGGGGGTCAAGGCGAGCTGTTCGGGTAGGTCCATCGGATCGCTCCTACGGTAAGATGCCGCCAGTATAACATAAACCGGGATC
>JBBSEL010000056.1:0-10347 GCA_038239755.1 Chloroflexia bacterium
CGTGCTGCGGTTGAGCCTCGACCCCTGGGCCGATATTACTGGCCATTCGGGCGATGTGGTGATCCGCCAGTTAGACGGCCTGGAGGCGCGGATTCTGCGCTACTGGCAGCGCAACCGCTACCAGTTTTATAGCCTGCTGGGGCGGCGCTATAGCCGCTGGGCCCAATATGCGCGGCGGCATGGCTGGCTAGCCGAGGCCGATGCGCTCGATTTCCTGGTCAGCCGCACGCGGATGCGGACCCTGATCGCCTACCTGCGCCACGGGCGACGCAGCATCGCCGCCCCGCTCTTGCCCGGCGAAACCCCCCGCGCTGCGGCGACCCCGTCGTCGGTGCGCTGGCGCGAATGGTGGGACCGGGCCGGGGTGATAGGTCGCCTGAGCATCGACCTGTTCTATTATTTTACGGCGCGGTTCGGCTACCGCCCGGCCCGGCTGGTCTGGCTCAATGTGCTGATCGTCTTCACCTTCGGCCTGCTCTACTGGGGGCTGCACCTGTTGCTGATCCCCGATGCGGCGGCGGGCACCAACATTGTGATCCCCAGCACGTTCAAAGGCTTCTTGCAGGCCGAATACTTCAGCGCCTTGTCCTTCATGCTGGCTGCGCTGGGCGAAATCATTCCCAGTAGCACATTCGGCCAGTTCGTCGTCGTGCTGGAAAGCATGTGGGGCTTTTTGATGATCTCGGTAGTCATCGCCACCGTGGTCAACCGCAATACCACGTCCCCGCCGTAGGACTGAGGACTGAGGACTGAGGACTGAGGACTGAGTGCTGAGTGCTGAGTAGTTGCTCGTGGCTCGTGGCTTGTGACTCGAATTACGCATCACGCATTACGCATCCCGCATCATGCATCACCTAATCCGCAATCTGCAATCCACAATCCGCAATTCAGAAGGGAGTATCCGATGTCCGTACCGCGACCCGTTGTGCTGATCGTGCTGGATGGGTGGGGGATGAACCCCAACCCGGAGGCGAACGCCATTGCTCAGGCGCATACGCCCACGCTCGACCGGCTGTATGCCACCTGCCCCTGGACGACGATCCAGGCCTCGCAGGATGACGTGGGCTTGCCGGAAGGGCAGATGGGCAATTCGGAGGTGGGGCACCAGAACATGGGCGCGGGCTTCGTCGTCTACCAGGAGTTGACCCGGCTGGATAAGGCGATCGCCGACGGCAGCTTCTACACCAACCCCACGCTGACGGCGGCGTGCGCCCATGTGCAGGCCAACGGCAGCGCCTTGCACCTGTTCGGCTTGCTGGGGTCGGGCGGGGTACACAGCCATTCCGACCACCTGTACGCGCTCTTGCGTCTGGCCCGGCAGGCGGGGATCACACGGGTCTACTACCATGCCTTCACCGACGGGCGCGACACGCCACCCCAGAGCGGGCTGGGCTTCATGGAAGCGGTCGAAGCTAAGATGGCCGAGATCGGGGTGGGCGTGGTGGCGACGGTCGGCGGGCGCTACTATGGCATGGACCGCGACAAACGCTGGGACCGGGTGCAGCAAGCCTATAACGCCATCGTCCACGGCAAGGGGCTGACCGCCGCGTCGGCCACCGAGGCGATCCAGCAATCCTACGCCGCCAACGTCACCGACGAGTTCATCGAGCCGACGGTGATCACCCGCGACGGGCAACCACTGGGCACGGTGCGCGACGGTGACGGGGTGATCTTCTTCAACTTCCGAGGCGACCGGGGGCGCGAACTGACCAAGGCGATCCTCCTGCCCGACTTCGACGGCTTCGAGCGCGGCACGCCGCTCAAGGATCTCTACTATGTGACGCTGACCCAGTACGAAGAGGGGCTGCCGGTGCATGTGGCCTACGCGACGATGGAGGTGCGCGCGCCGCTGGCGAAGGTGTTGGCCGATCACCATCTGCGCCAGTACCACACCGCCGAGACGGAGAAGTACGCCCATGTGACCTTCTTCTTCAACGGGCGGCGCGAGGAGCCGTTCCCCGGCGAGGACCGCCTGCTGGTGCCCTCGCCCAAAGTTGCCACCTACGACCTCAAGCCGGAGATGAGTGCCTATCCCCTGACCGATGAACTGGTGACGCATGTCCGGTCGGGCACCTATGATTTCATGGTCTGCAACTATGCCAACGGGGATATGGTGGGGCATAGTGGCAAGCTGGCGGCGGCGATCCAGGCAGTGGAGACGGTGGATACCTGCCTGGCGCGGGTAGTGCCGGTCGTGCGCGAACAAGGCGGCCTGCTGCTGATCACCGCCGACCACGGCAACTGTGAGCAGTTGGTGGACTATGTCACCGGGGAGCCGCACACCTATCACACCCTGAACCCGGTGCCGTTTATCCTCGTCGCCCCCGACGGCTCCCCGTTGCAGGAAGCGCACCTGCGCCCCGGCGGGCGGCTCTGCGATGTGACCCCGACGATCCTTGATATTATGCGCCTGGAACTGGCCTCCGAGATGAACTGCCGGACGCTGTTGGGGTAGGGGGATGATCCATGCGCTGGAAGAACGCCGCCTGAACGTCTGGCCGGCCTTCTTGCTGTGGGCACTCAGCATGGCTGTCAGTGCTTGCGGACCAACGGCGGCTGTCGTGTCGCCTCCAACTGCTATTGTGCCGCCTTCCCCTGGCGTAGGCGGTGTAGCCACGACCCACCCTTCGCCAACGCAAGAAGATCCTGGGGCGCGGGCAACCCGGATCGCGCAACACCGCCAGGCGATTCTCACGCAAGTGGCGGTGTCCCCTGTTCCCACCCTCGCTCCTTATCCGCCCGATGCCGGCCCGACGCCTACTCTATGGCTGGGGATGGGTTCCGCACCAAACGGCCCTGGCTACCGATCTGATCGTCCCATCTACATCAATAGCTGGCGCGGGATGGTGGACGGTCACCTGCTGACGATTGCTGCCGGTCAGCAGAGTGAGGATACCGATGGCGAACAAGGTATTTTGGTCGTCTATCAGGGAACCCGCTTCGATGATCACGATCCTAGCACCCAAGTCTTTCTTACCCCGCAACGCCTGGGGGTGGTGCATATCATTGCCGTGGAAGCTGGCCGCGTCAGTTTAGGTCGGGGGCCGGAGCAATCCACAACCCCGGTCTTTGTCTTCGACCTCATCACCCGCCAGTGGCTGCCCGTCACCAGCCCGATATCAGACATGACCCGTTGTTGCCGATGCTCAGGGGGTTGGGGGTGCGCTGAAGTCCCATGTGCCGTCGATCTGTAGGACCTGGGGGGCGAGATCGGCGAAGGGGAGGGGGGCGGTGGTGGTGACGCTGCCAGTGGCTCCGGCGGCCACGGTCACGCCCCCAACAGCATAGGCTGCCGGGTCGAGCGGGGCGGCGCGGGCGAACAGCCGGATCACGATCTGGTGCGCGGCGGTGTCGCCGTTCGTGACGGTGATCTGGACCTGGCTGCCCTTCGCCGGGGCGGGGGTGATTTCTTGGAGTTGCACCTTCAGCAGCGGCTTGATCCGCTGGAAGGCGGCGCTATTCTCGGTGGTGGTGGTGCCGCGGATGACCGCATAGGTCAGCGCCACGTCTTTTTGTTGCACAAAGTCGGTGGCGCGCGCGTCCGCCGTCGGGGTGCCGCCCGACTCGCAACCAAACAGCGCTGCCAGCAGCAGCAGTCCTCCTGCCACTACCAGCAGCGCCCGGATCCCATTAGGCAGTCTCATACGATTCGCAATCCAGCCGCGTAAAGTGTGAAACGGAACGCGTGATGCGTGAAACGTCGTTTCGCTTATTAATTGCTGGTCACTGGCTACAGGTTACTGCGTACTGCGTACTGCCTGCTGCTTACTGCTTGCTAATGCGTGGCAGGGTGGGGGCGGCGATAGCGGGTGGCGTATGCGCGGTAGTGCTGGGAGGCTTGTTCGTGCGCGCCACGGGTGTCCAACAGGTCGGCGTAGGCCAGTTCGATGTCGCGGGCGGTTTCGTCGTTGATCTCGCGCACCAGTTCAATCGCCTGGGAGAAGCGTTGGTCCGCGACGACCGGCTGCTGTTGCGCCTCGGCAACCAGCCCGGCGACCCGCAAGGCGCGGGCATAGGTGCGGGTGGTGTTCGCCCGCGCCTGGGCATCGCCCGATAGGCCTTGCTGGAATGCCCCTTCGCTGAGCCGCAACCCTTCGGCGGCATAGGTCTCCGCCTCAGCCAGGTGTTGCCGCCGCAGTTCTAGCTCGGCGTAATGCTCGTAGACCATGCTCAAGGCGACCTCGTTGCCCGTCGGCTGCAAGAGGGTGTGGGCACGCTCCAACAGGCGCTCGGCCTCGGCAAACTCCTGGCGCGAAATCAAGATCGCGGCCAGGTTAATGCTCATCTGCGCCGCCGATGTCAGGTTGTTCGACGCCTCATAGATCGTCAGCGCCTGCGCGCCGTAGAGCTTGGCGCGGTCCAGGTCGCCCGCTTTTTGGTAGGCCAGGCTCAGGCCCCAATAAATACCGGATTGCCGTTCCAGATTGTTGATATCATCGAGCAGCTTCAACGACTCGTGATAGACTCCAATCGCCTGCTCCACATCGTCCAAGGCCCAGTAATCGTTCGCCAGGTTGGTATAAATGTTGAGGCGCAGGTTCAGGTCCTTAACCACACCGCTCTGGATCGCATGGAGGCATTGCTGATGTTGTTCCAGGGCCAGCCGGGGCATGTCTTGCTGGTAAAACGCCGCGCCGACCATGTTGCGGACCCGTTCCACCGCTTCTTGATCATCAAGCTGCTGGGCCAGGGTCAACGCGCTGGCTAGCTCGATGCGGGCCGTGGCCGGTTCGGTCAACCGCACATAGGCGCGGGCGCGCAGATAGTGCAGGCGGAAGCGGGTCGGCGTGCTCATCTGGGGCAGAAGGGCTTCGTATTGTTGCGCGGCGGCGTTCAGGCGGCGCAACGCCTCGTCGGCTTGCAGCAGGTCAATCAGCCGGTTGGCGTAGTCAAGCTGGTAAGCGAACTCTTTCTCCAGCAGGGTCAGATCGGGTGTGTCTTCGCTGCTTTGGGGTATCGTCAGCAACTCGCTCATCGGGATCTCTAAGCGGCGCGACATCAACTCTAATGCTTTTAACGAAGGGCGCGCCTTGCCGCGCTCCACCGCGCTGACGTAACTCTTGGTAAACTCGGGTTGGGCCAGGGCTTCCTGGCTCAGGCCGCGTTGCAAACGAGCCTGGCGCAGTCGCTGGCCCAAGGTGCTCAGCGAACTGACTCTTTCGGCTGTGTCCATAGGACTCCCTTCTGTACACTAGGTGTGAACCATCTGTTCATTGAGTCCATGATAGCATATCCCCCCTCTCTCTACAACGGTCGTCCCCTTTGTGCAGCCCGATTAGGCCCGAAAGTACCACCCCCCGCTATACGGGTACTAGGGATAGTAC
The DNA here is from genome assembly GCA_038239755.1 of Chloroflexia bacterium. GTDB lineage: Bacteria > Chloroflexota > Chloroflexia > QHBQ01 > JAICKM01 > JBBSAN01. Next base: position 5,325 of record JBBSEL010000056.1, read on the forward strand.
ATAAAGAGCAGGCGGGACGAACATGGGGTGTCAGGCATGTTGCCGGTTACGCATCCTGCTTCACCTCGCGGGGCAGGGTGACGATGAATGTTGACCCCTGGCCGGGGCGACTGGTCGCCGTGACGGTGCCGCCGTGGGCAGTCACGATCTGACGGGCGATGTAGAGGCCGAGGCCCATGCCGCCGAACCGGCCCGGTGCGACGGCGCGCTCGAAGCGCTCGAAAATCCGCTCTAGATGTTCGGCGGCGATGCCGATCCCCTCGTCGCGCACCAGCAGGCGGGCGGCTTCGTCAGTGCCGGTCACGGTTATTTCGATGGGCTGGCCCTTGCCGTACTTCATCGCGTTGGTCAGCAGGTTGGTGATCACCTGTTCGATCCGCGCCGGGTCCCAGTTCCCGACCACCGGGGTGTCGGCGTGGAGGGTGAGCGGGCAGTGAGCCACCGCCAACTCCTCCTGAAACTGTTCGGCCACATGCCGGGTGAGCGCGGCCAGGTCGGTGGGGGCCGGTTCCAACTCTAGCCGCCCGGCGCCGATGCGCGAGATGTCGAGTAGCTCGTTGATCAGCCGGGTCAGCCGTTTGCTCTGGTCGTCCACGATGGTCAGCCGGTTGGTCAGCCGTTCGGCGGTGGGCATCTGCCCGCGCTGCATCGTGCGTTGCAACGTCTGCACGGCCAGTTGCATCGAGGTGATCGGTGTCTTCAGTTCGTGCGAGGCAATCGAGAGGAACTCATCACGCAGGCGCACGGCATCCTGCGCGGCGCGGAACAGGCGGGCGTTATCGATTGCCACGGCAGCCCGCTGGGCCAGATCCTGGGCCAGGGCCTGATCGCTGGCGGTGTAGCGCCGCTCCGCCTCGGCCCTGACCAGGGTGAGCGCGCCCAGGGTGCGTCCTCGCGCCACCAGCGGCAAGCACATGTAGGAGTAGTAGCCGAGGGCCAGCAGCAGACGCAGGTGGTCGGGGTCGCGGGCGGCGGCGACCAGGTCCTCCTCGTGGCGCACCAGGTGGAAATCGGGTTGCCCGGTGCGGATCACCAGTGGGTAGCCATAGGGGGCATCGGGCGGGGTGGGGTAGCGGCGGTGCAGCTCGCTGATCAGGCGCACCTTGGTGGGATCGACATGGGTGGGGGCCAGCCGCTGGATCTTCCCCTCCTCGGTGACGATCTCCATCGTACACCAGTCGGCCAGATAGGGCACGGTATGGCGGGTGATGTTGGTCAGCGTCGTCGTATAATCGAGCGAGGCGGAGAGAATCCGGCTGGCCTCGGCCAGGAAGGCGAGGCGGCGTTGGGCGGTTTCGGCTTCGGCGCGGGCGGCCTGTTCGCTGGTCAGCAATTCGTCCTTGGCCTGGTTGGCGGCAGCGAGTTCGGTGGTGCGCTGTTCCACCCGTTCTTCCAGCGCGGTGTTGAGGTCGCGGATGTGCTGCTCGGCCCGCTTTTGCTTGGTGATGTCGCGCAGCACCAGCAGCCGCCCCACCGCTTGATCGGCTCCGGCGGGCAGGGGGGTGTTGCGCAGGTCGTAGTGGCGGGCCTGGCCCTCGCTGGGCAGGGTGATCTCGGCGTGGGTCTCGCCCGTGGTGCGGGAGCGGGCCAGCAGGTCGGGGTGGGCGTGCAACGCCTGCCCGGCAGGCTGGCCGATTGCGGTGGCCGCGCTGATGCCGATGATCCGCGCCGCTGCCGGGTTCAGGTCCATGATCCGCCCCTCGGTGTCGAGCACCAGCACCCCATCGCTCATGTTGTCTACCACCACGCCGCGCGCCACCGGCACCAGATCGAACAGGCGAAAGTTGACCAGCGCCCAGGTCAGGGCCAGGCTGCTGGCGATGAAGGTGAACGGGGTGGGGTCCAGGTAGGGCACCGGGGTGACCCCCATCAGGGACAGGGCGTGCCCCACCCAGGGCACCAGCACCGCCACCAGGATCGCGGCGGCCTGCTGGCGATAGAGGTGCCGCGCTTCGAGCAGCCGCATCCCCACCAGGAGCGTGCCCACTATGAGCCAGAGGAAAAAGAAGAGGGTGTGGACCCAGAACCAGGGGCCATAATAGGTGGGGGTGAGGATAAGGAGGGCCCCCCGGTTGGCTTGAAAGTCCCCCCAGATCAGATGATGGCTCTCGTTGGTCGCCGCCAGTCCCAGGGTGATCAATGCGGGGAGGACCAAGGCGGGCCATACTTGCTGGAGCCACCGGGTGTGGCCGGTGTAGTGGAGGATAAAGGCCAGCCAGAGGGGGGGCACGGCGATGTTGCCCAGGAATTCGACTTTGGTCCAGCTCAATGCCGGGCCGATGTCGTTGCTGACCAGCGCCAGCACATGCCCGGCCACCCACAGGGCGGTCGCCAGGTTGAGCCAGATGAAGATCGTAGTCCCCGGCACGCCCCGCCGCCGTCCGGCATACGCGGCCAACCCCAGCGACACGGCGACCGCCAGCACCATCGAGAGGATATAGGGGATGTCCAACAGGTCTATCATGCGGTCCCGATACAGCCGTTCATGCCCTGCTCACTCGCGCTGCGGTGTGGATGGCTAATATATGCTCACTATACGGCATGGCTCGCCCGTTTGTCACGCGGGTGGATCCTCACCTGTCTGATGGGGCGGCAGCAGCGAGATCCCCCCTCACCCCTCGCCCTCTCCCTGCGGGCGAGGGAGCTAGATCCAACGGCGTGCGCGCGACTACATCTCAAGTAGCGGCGCACCCACGTGTGCGCCTGGCGGGGTGTCCGCGATCTCCAGGTTAGCCCGTGGTCTGGGCGCGAACAGATCGGACTCCCCACCAGGGCCGACACACGGGTCGGCCCCTACCAACCAGCAGGGCATTTGCAGACGGTGCCCCAGTCCCGATCTCGTTACCCGCCGAGCAGGATGACGCTGCGGCTCTCTGCCGAGTCGAGGGCGCGCATGATCAGCTCGAAGTCGCGGTAGGCGGCTTCGGGGGTGGCGACGACGGATGCGCCGTTGGTGATCGCCTCGTAGAAGTTCAGGAACTCGTTGTAATAGCCGTCGTCCTCCGGCGTGGGGGTGTAGACCTCCTCCGCCGCACCGCGCCGCCGCAGCCGCACCTGTTTGTCTTCGAGGATGATCGTGCCTTCGGTGCCGAACACGACCCCCTCGGTGAAGAGGTTATCGGCCTCCACTGCCGCCGCCGTGTAGAGTAGGCGGCCCAACGCCCCGCTGCGGAAGCGCAGATTCAGGGCCAGGGTGTCCGGTCCGCTGAGCGCCGGGTGGATGCCCTTGCTGAACGCTTCCAGTTGTTCGACCTCGCCGCCCAGTTCGCGGAAGAGCGCCGCCTGATGGACCCCGCCATCGAGGATCGGCCCGCCACGAAACTGGCTGTCCCAGCGCCAGGGGGTGGAAGCGAAGCCGGTGGTGATGTCGTGCCAGTAGACGCTCATCAGATCGATCAGGTAGACTTGCCCGATCCGCCCCGCCGCGATCCACTCGCGCACCTGCCGCAAGTCCCCGCGATAGTGGTAGTTCTCGGCGATCTCGATCACCCCCGGCGCGCCGCGCAAGGCGGCGACCACCTCTTGCCCCTGGGCCAGGTTGGCCGCCAGCGGCTTCTCGCAGATCACATGCTTGCCCGCCTGCGCACTTTCCACCAGCACCTGCGCCGTCAGGTGGATCGGCAGCGAGATCAGCACCGCGTCCACATCGTCGGCGCTGAGTAGCTCATGGTAATCCCGCACGGTGCGGCAGCCCCCGACCATGTCCGCCGTCGCCTGCGCCGCTTCGGGGATCACATCGGCCACGGCCACCACCTGAAACTGCTCTTTCAGCCGTTCCAACGCGGGCCAGTGGAGCCACTTCACCGCCAGCCCCCCGCCGATCACCCCCAGCCGTACCGTCCGCCCGGCCTGTTTGCCTTTTGCCACGTTGAGATCCTCCCTACGTTGGTCGTTAGTCGTCAGTCGTCAGTCGTCACTTGGTGGCGAGATCATGGTCTCCCCCTGCCTTGTGCGGGAATAGCAAGCCACGCGCCACGAGACCGGCGATGTGGTGGCCCACCCCTTGCTGCATTGGCCGTTACTTCGCCGAAAGGATACCCTCTTCCATGCCAACCGACACGAACAACCCGCATCCCCCGTTCCGCACCGCCCACTCGCTGACCCAATACCCGTATCCCTCGCAGCGGATGCCGGTGCTGGCCCCGCGCGGGGTGGTCGCGACCAGCCAGCCCCTGGCCGCGCAGGCCGGGTTGAGCATGTTGCAGCGCGGGGGCAACGCGGTGGACGCCGCCATCGCCGCCGCGATCACCCTCACCGTGGTCGAGCCGACCTCTAACGGCATCGGCAGCGACGCCTTCGCCCTGGTCTGGGACGGAGATCGCTTGCATGGCTTGAACGGGTCGGGCCGTGCCCCCGCCGGGACGAGTGTCGCCGCCCTCCACGCCGCCGGGCACCGCGAGATGCCCAGCCACGGCTGGTGGCCGGTGACGGTGCCGGGCACCCCCCGCGCCTGGGCGGACTTGCACGCCCGCTTTGGCCGCATGTCGTTCAGCACGCTCTTTGCCCCGGCCATCTATTATGCCGAACACGGCTTCCCCGTTTCGCCGCAGACGGCGCAGAGCTGGGAACGCGCCGCTGACCTCTACGCCCGCCAGCACATCGGGCCGGAATACGCGGGCTGGTCCGAGACATTCGCTCCCGGTGGGCGCGCCCCGGCCCCCGGTGGGTGGTGGACCAGCCCCGGCCACGCCGCCACCTTGCGCCGCCTGGCCGACAGCATGGCGACCGACTTCTATGAGGGGCAGGTCGCAGAGTCTATCGCCGCCCACGCCGCCGCGACCGGGGGCACGCTCACCGGTGACGACCTCGCCGCGCACACCAGCACCTGGGTGGACCCGATCCATGTCCCTTACCGGGGCTTCGACGTATGGGAGATCCCGCCGAATGGGCAGGGTATCGCCGCGCTGCTGGGGTTGCAGATTTTGGACGGGTTGGACCTCCAGGCCCATGCCCGCGACTCGGTGGAGAGTTACCACCTCCAGATCGAGGCGATGAAGCTGGGGTTTGCCGACGCGCTGCGCTA
>JBBSEL010000057.1:0-10320 GCA_038239755.1 Chloroflexia bacterium
GAGCGCGAAGGTGGTCATCACCACCCGACCGCGCCCGTAGCGGAACTGCACCGTATGGACCGCAGGATGGCGTACCCAACCGGCGATCATCCCGGCCAGGAAGTCGCCTTGCACTGCCCGGTCTTCCATGGGCAATCCGAGGATCGTCCCGTGGGGCATGACCGGCAAGAAGGGCAGGCTTAACGGGTTGTGCGCGCCTAGCCGCCGGTGGACATCGGGGCGCAGCCAACTAAAGCTGGTGATCCAACTGCCGCTGTAGGCCCCGCCGCGCCCGCTCACCCAGAAGAACGGGCTAGGTCCCTGCGCCAGGAACAGCAGATCGCCCCCAGCGCGCACCCACTGCAAGAGCGCCGCCGTCGGGTAGGTGGTGACCGCTAGTTGGGTCGCGGCGGTTAACCCTGCCGTCGTCTGATAGCCCAGCCCGCGCAGCGCCCCTTCCAGGCCCTCCGGCTCCCGGCGCACGTCTTCCGCCCCCCCTGCCGACGGCGTATCGTCCGCAGCGGTGGGGGGCACGAACAGTTCGTCCACGGTCTCCGGTGGCAGGATGGGGGCGTTCAGATCCTCCGGGTGGAAGGCCAGGGGCCGGGCGAGCACGGCCAGCGGGCCGGTGAAGCCGGGGCGGCGCGCAGCGGCGGGCAAGACCAGCAGATCAAGCTGGTTCTGCGCCAGCGGCGGCTCCGCGGCCCGCTCCACGGCAAACTGTATCGGCACCAAGCGCGGCGCAGCTACCGAGGGCAAGGTGGTAGCCACCATGCCCAGCGCAGCCACCGTGCCCCGTTCGAGGGGCGGCAGCGGACGCGGCGCGGCGGCCTCAGCGCCGTCCACGCCCCAGCGCAGGTGTGCCCCGGTCCAATCCGCCGCCCCGTAGTGTGCGCCATGCAGTTGCACCCGCACCATCTGATCATCCCAGTAGGCGTAGCGCGCGGCCTGGGGGATGATCACATCGGGCGCGTTGATCGCGGCGAAGCGGTCGTGATAGGCTTTGGGCTGGCGATTAAAGTCGAGCAGGCCGTTGCTCTCCCAGTAAGCGTCGGTGAACTCGGTGATGACGTAGCCCGCCAGGGTCGGCTGGAGGCGCATCGTCTCGATCTCGAACTTCATCGCCGCGAACTGGTGCCACTGAGTGGCGGTGGCAAACGCCTCATAGTCCGGCCAGACGGCGTCCAAGCCCAACGCGGCGAACCGCTCGGCCACGCCCTCCGGCCACCCGGCCTCGCCCTCCCACGGCGACCACCAGGGGCCGAGGGTGAACCAGGCCGGGTCGCGGCCCCCGGCGGCCTCGCGCAGCCCGACCAGCGAGGGCAAGCCCCAGTTGCCGAACTCCGACAGCACCAGCGGCTCCTGCCCGCTGCGCGTGGTATCGCCGTGGGTCGAATAGGTCCACAACGGGCGCAGACCGAACTGCTCGATGCTGCTCGCAAAGCTGGCGGCGTGATCGGGGATGTTGGCGTAGATATGGAAGTCGTCCAGGTCGCTCTGCACATGGATGTTCGGCCCCCACGGGTGTGGGCAGGCCGAGTTGTCCACCACCAGCCGGGTGGGGTCGAGCGCCTTGCAGCGCCGGTACATGGCCGCCACCCAGGCCCGGTCGGCGGCACTGAGCGGCAGAGCGGTGCCCCAGTCCTCGTTGACGATGGTCCAGATGATCAGCGCCGGGTGATTGCAATCGCGGCGGATCATCTCCGCCAACGTCTGCTCAACCCGCTCTTTGATCACTGTCCCCACATCGAGCAGCGCGGGGGACAGCGTGCCTTTCGGATAGAAGGTGCGCCAGGAGGGGATCTCGGCCCAGACGAGCAGGCCCATCTCGTCGGCCAGATCGAGGTAGCGCGGATCGGGCGGCTTGATGTGGCAGCGCAGGCAGTTGAGACCCAGCGCCTTCGCCTTCTGGAATTCGTCGCGCAGATAGTCTTCGGAGGGCACGGTGTAGATCGTGCTGGGGTAGAGATCCTGGTCGAGGGCGGCCAGCAAGAAGATCGGCTCCCCGTTGAGCAGGATGCGCCCGTCCCGCGTGGCGATCTCGCGGAAGCCGAAACGCACGCTGACTTCGTCATCCGCGTCCCGCCCTTCTAGTTGCACCGTCAGCGTGTAGAGGTGGGGGTCTTCGAGCGACCACAGGCGCGGCTGCGCCACCGGGACGGTCAGGGTGTATTCCTGCTGCTCACCAACGAGCATGGTTGCCTCGCCTACCGCCGTGCGGTCTGCCGCGTTGATCCGGGCACGGATTGTGCCGCTACCCTCGCCAGGTGTCGGCGCGCCCTCCAGTCGCACCGACACCTGGACCTGCCCCGTGTGGATATCCGTAATCACGCGCACATGGTCAATATAGGTGCGCGGCACCGCCGTTAGCGTCACATCCTGCCAGATACCGCCGACGTTGATGTACCATTCCTGCTTGCCGTGTGGCACGTTGTTGGCGTCAAAGGGCGGTTGGCTTGGCCCTTGTTCCGACCGATACGCAGGCCAGCGCGGGATGACGACTTCGCTCTGGGCTGAGTCATAGACGCGCACGGCGATTTGGTTGCGCCCCGGCTGGACGTGGCGACGAATCGGTAAGGTAAATGGCGTGTAACCCCCCTCGTGCTGCCCGGCCAGGTGCCCATTCACGAACACCTGGCACCAGTAGTCTACCGCGCCGAAGTGCAGCAATAGCTCGCCGGCCAGCCACGATTCCTCCAACTCAAACTCGTGGCGATACCAGGCATAGCCGCTGTAGGGCTGCAATTCGGGGAAGGCCGCCTGCCAGGGCAGCGGCACCGGGATCGTGCGATCCGGGGCTAACGAGGCAATACGGACCTTATCATCGGGATCGATCTGAAATTGCCATTGACCGGCGAGCGAACGCTGTGAGCGCATGGTGGAAACCCTCCTGAAGCCAGCGTAATCTGGGATAACAATAGGTCAGGCACGGATCATGCTTAGAGGGACACGAGCCTGACAAGCCTGTATGCCCGTTTCGTATATCAGGGATTGTGCGGAAAGCCTATTGACAGTTACTCGGAATTGGCATATACTTTTTCACATCAATACATATTTTGCTGTGTCAAAGCCCGTTTGTCAAGCGCTGGCTCCCTGTTTCTCCTGCAACGGCTGTTTCTCTAGCTGAAAGGGCGTGCCATGTTACACGGTAAAACGTTGCACATGGATTCCAACGTCGCCGAGGCGTAAATTGTCACCGCACTCAAGGCAATTGCCTCGGAGCCGCGCTGGCGTGTGGCCTTGCTAGCGAAACCGGGCTGAGCAGCGATCTCGATGATCCGATCAGCTCCTAGGAGCCGGAGCGCAGTCGGACTGCCTTGATCTGGCTCCGCAGCGGCTTCCTGGAATACAGCTTTCCCAATCGGCTGCCGACCAGCGCCGGGCTACATAGTATCCAGCTCAGCATGGAAATCTGCTCCGAAGCGCCACTGCACAACAACAACTGGCTGTCGAACATCACGTACTGGATCAATGATTGCGAGGTCGGCACCTGGACCTGCCCCGGCGACTTCGGCGGCGAACGCGGGCGGCGCACCCCGGCCTGGCGGGCAGCAAAGACACCCCGTATGGCTGCTGAAACACCGGTTGGTGCACAAAGACGGAGCCTGTATTGATGGTCATTTACTGTCCTCGCTGACCCTGCGTGACATGCACGTCGCGCAGCGTCCGGTGATCAGCGTGCGCCTGGGCGTTAAGTCCGACGCTCTCCATGTGGGGGGCTGAACCTTTTTGGCCGGACCTTTGGTAATTACCCCCAGGATCTGGCGCTACGGCTGGAATATCTCCCCGGCCAGTGCCCCGACAACCATCAGACAGACCACTCTGCCGCAACCAGACGACCTGGTGCTGGCCCGAAAGGAGGTATGAGGACGCGATCACGCCAGGCACTTCAATGATGAACTGCTACGATCAGACCCGAAACGATTCAAAGGAGGAACGTGATATGTACCGAAAATTACGGCTTATTTCGCTGCTCACGATTCTGAGCATCCTGGGCGTGATGCTCACCGCCTGTGGCGGCGACCCCACCGCGACGACCGCCCCGGCGGCGGCTCCCACGGACACCACGGCGGCGATGCCTGAGGCCACCCCCACCGCGGCGGCTATGATGGAAGCCACCGCCACCACCGGCACCATGACCGAGGCCACCGCCACCAGTGGCGGCACCAGCGGCGAGGCCATGACCATGCCCGCTGAATGCAAGAATGTCGAGCTGGCCTTCTGGAACGGCTTCACCGGCCCCGACGGCCCGTTCATGCAGGGGCTGGTAGACAAGTTCAACGCCGCCAACCCCACCATCAAGGTCAACGTGACGACCCAGTCTGACCTGGGCACCTCGCTCAACACGGCAGCGGCCTCCGACACCCTACCCGACATCACTATTGTCAACGAGGATGCGGTGGCAACCCAGGCGTTCCGCAACATCATCCGCCCAATGGATGACGCGGTCACGATGATGGGCTACACCGCCAGCGATTTCCCGGCAGTGGCCTGGAAGGCGGGCGAAGTGGCCGGCAAGCGCTATGCGATTCCGCTGAGCTTCGTCGCCATGACGATGTACTATAACGACGACCTGCTGAAGGCCGCTGGCTTGAGCGCGCCGCCCACCAATGCGGATGAATTCGCCAAGGCCGCCGCCGCCATGACCGCGAACGGCAACCACGGCTTCCAGATCACCTCGGGCTTCCCGGTGCAGCAGATCTTCCAGATGCTCCTTCACCAGTATGGCGGCACCGAGTTCAGCGCTGACGGCCAGACGGCGGCCTGGAACAGCGAGGCCGGGGTGAAAGCCCTGACGTGGATGAAAGACGCGCAGGCCAAGTACTCCGAGCCGAACCTGGAAGTGGACGCCGACCTCAACTCGTTCAAGCAAGGCACCGTCGGCATGATCTGGAACGGCATCTGGCAGGTGCCGAACGTCACCGGCACCGGCGTATCGTTCAAGAGCGGCTTTGGCCCGCCCCCGCAGATCGGCCCGAACCCGGCGATCTGGGCCGGTGGCCCGCTGTTCGCGCTGCCCAAGCACAAGACCGCTGTGGACAAGTGCAAGGATGCAGCGTCGGCCATGCTGATCAAGTATGTGATTGACAATTCGGTTGAGTGGGCCAAGGCGGGCAACATCCCGGCCTACAACAAAGCCCGCAACAGCGCCGAGTTCAAGGCGCTGCCGCAGGCCTCGTTCGTCACGGCGCTGGACAACCCGGTCTTCCCGCCCTCCATCCCCGACGTAGGCAGCGCCTTTACCCCGCTGGGCGACGCGATCGGGGCCGTGATGAGCGGCAAGTCCACCGACATTAAGGCGGCGCTCGATGACGCCGCGGCGCGGGCGAATGCCGTGCTCGAACAGAATCGCAAGAACTTCGGCGCGACTCCGCCTCCGTGACCTGACGTAGCAAGAGGCAAGAGGGTGGGCCGGACTCCGGTGCGGCCCACCTTCCCCGGATATAAACCTCGCAGCAAACCGCCGCTTGTAGAATATGGCTCCGTCCATTGACGGTCGGGCCGCCCCGGCAGCCACGGACGGAGCCGTGTCCCCCAGGAATGGGGTTCCATCAGGGTTTTCCGGCCCCACGCCGGGTACGTAGAAAGGTGGCAACGGATGGCAACAATTGCCCAGGCGCGCGATCAAACCGTGGCGGTGGGACGCACCGGCGGCAAACGCCGTTTTCGGCTGGCTCCTTACCTGTTCATCCTGCCGCACCTGATCTTTTTCATCGTCTTTGTCGGCTGGCCCTTCATCTTCGGCTTGGGCATCAGCTTCTTCCAGTATGACTACCTGCGCCCGGAACGCACGCAATTTGTGGGATTAGATAATTACCTGCAATTGTTCCAGGCGGGCAGCGTCGAGTTCCCGCTGTTCTGGAACGCGCTGACGAATACCTTCATCTTTGTGCTGATCAGCGTACCGCCGCTGGTGGTGATCCCGCTCTTGCTGGCGGTGCTGCTCAATACCAAGACGCCCGGACGCAATATCTTCCGAGGCATTTATTTCGCCCCCTGGGTACTCTCGGTCACGGTCACCGCCCTCGTGTGGTGGTGGATCTTCCAGAGCCAGGGCGGCCTGTTCAACTACTACCTGGGGCAACTGCACATCTTCCAACCACCCTGGCTCTCGACCCTGCCTTGGGCCTGGATCGCTATCCTGATCGCCACAATCTGGTGGACGATGGGCTTCAACATGATCATTCTGCTGGCGGCGTTGCAGGACATCCCCGAATCGCTCTATGAGGCCGGGGCGATTGATGGGGCCACCGGCTTGCAGATGTTCTTCCGCATCACCCTGCCGCTGCTCCGCCCGGTGCTGGCTTTTATCGTGACGATCACGATCATCGCCTCGTTCAACCTGCTCGGCCAACCCTTCCTCATGACCCACGGCGGCCCGGCGCAGGGCAACGGTGGCGGCGGCACCGAGCCGATCATGTACCGCATCTACATCGAAGGCTTTGTCCGCAGCTTCCAGGGCATCGGTGCGGCTATGTCCTTTACGGTGGCGATCATAATGATCATCATCTCGATGATCAACTTCCGCCTGTTCAACACGAGCAGCGAGTAAAGGAGGATCTCCTATGGCAACAACGACCCGATCCACCACCCTGGCCCGCGACCAGGCGGCGGCCCAGCCCCAGGTGATCCGCTCGAACCGGCGGATGGTGCAACTGGCGGTGACCTATCTCCTCCTGATCCTGGTCGCCATCATCATCATTTTGCCCCTGGTCTGGATGCTTTCGACCTCACTCAAACCTAAAGCCGAGTGGTTCACCCGCACGCTGGAATGGTTTCCCAAGAAACCGACCTTCGAGAATTACGACAAGATCTTGAACAGTCCCAGCCTGCCCATCGTGCGCTGGTTCTTTAACAGCGCCTTCGTCGCCAGCGCCACGACGCTACTGATCCTGCTGATCGACGCGCTGGCCGGCTACGCCTATGCCCGGATGGAGTTCGCCGGGCGGAAACCGATCTTCGGGCTGATGCTGGCAACGCTGTTCCTGCCGGGGATCATGTTCCTGGTGCCAAACTTCGTCACGGTGTACCACCTCAAGCTGCTCAACAGTTATGGCGGGGTGATCATTCCCGGCCTGGCGGGCGTGTTCGGAGTCTTCTTCCTCCGCCAATTCTTTGAGACAGTGCCCAAAGAATTAGAAGAGGCGGCGGAGATTGACGGAGCCAATGCGTTCCAGACATTCTATCAAGTGGCCCTCCCACTGGCCCGCCCGGCCCTTGCCACCCTGGGCATCATCACCTTCCTGGGCAGTTGGAACGACTTCCTCTGGCCCTTGCTGATCTTGAAGGATCGCCAGTTGCAGACGCTCCCACCGGGCCTGGCGACCCTTCAGGGAGCCTACACCTCGGAGTACGGGCTGATGATGGCCGGGGCGGTGATCGTGGCGGTCCCGGTGCTGATCATCTACGTCCTGCTCCAACGCTTTATCGTCGCCAGCGTGGCAACCAGTGGGCTGAAGGGATAGGCGGTGCTCCCGGTGTTCCAACCCCGCCGCAACGCGAAAGGATCAACGGTGCTAGTGCTTCTAAGCCGCCTCCGCCAGATCGTCCGACGCCTGCCCCTGGCCGGGGTGGCGCTGCTGGTGCTGGTGCTGGTCGCCGGGTGCGGGGCGGATGCCACCGCGACCCCCGTCCCGCCGACGGCCACGCTGGTGCCGCCCACCCTGCCGCCGACAGCAACCACGGCCCCCGCCGCGCCGACGAAGCCCCCCGCGCCTACCGCCGTGGTCGTTCCGCCCGGCAGCTTCCAGAACCCGGTGCTGCGGCAGGATTTCCCTGACCCGTTCGTCCTGAGCGCGAACGGCACCTACTATGCCTACGCCACGAACGGCAGCGGCAAGAACATCCAGACCGCCCAATCCGCCGATCTGGTCCATTGGCAGGTGGGGCATGATGCGATGCCCGCGCTGCCGAAATGGGCCAAGCTGGGCGGCTCCAACGTCTGGGCACCGGAAGTGATCACGAGCAGCACCGGCTACCTGATGTATTACACCGCACGGGATAAAGCCACCGACAAGCAATGCGTGGGCGTGGCGACGGGCGATAAGCCGGACGGATTCTTCAAGGACACCCGCACCGCGCCGCTGGTTTGCCAGTCCGACGAGGGCGGCACGATAGACCCCAGCCCGTTCCGCGACGGCGACAAGCTCTATCTCTACTTCAAGAACGACGGCAACTGCTGCAACAAGCCCACCTATCTGTGGGTGCAAGAGTTGGCCCCCGACGGCCTGAGCCTGACGGGTCAGCCGACGCAATTATTCCGCAACGATGCCCCCTGGGAAGGGCAGGTGATCGAAGCGCCGACGATGGTCCGGCATGAGGGGAAATATTTCTTGTTCTTCTCGGCCAACAACTATGCCGGGGTGGAGTACTCGGTCGGCTACGCCACTTGCGATTCTCCACTCGGCCCCTGCACCCAGGCTCCAGAAAACCCGATCCTCAAAAGCCGCATGACCCTGCCGCTCGTGGTCGGCCCCGGCCACCAGGCGATTGTCCAGGTCAAGGACCAGACCTGGATCGTCTATCACGCCTGGAACATCCTCTCCTCCGGCGTGCGCGGCGATGCCCGCTATCTGTGGATCGACCGGGTCAACTGGACCGATGGCAAGCCGGTGGTGCAAGGCCCCACCGTTGATCCCCAGCCGATGCCGTGACGGAGCAGTAGAAATTAGAAATGAGAAGTTAGGAGGTGAGAAGTCAGGAGATTAGAGGGTTTTAGGGGAAATTGGAAGGGAGAAGTCCGCAGCCATAAGTCCGTGCGTGGTGCGTAGCTTTCTAATTTCTAATTTCTAACCTCTAACTTCTCTCAGAGCGCGGGTCCCCAGCTTTATACCCCCATCTTTACCAGGAGGAACCTACGATGACGTTGACCCATTCCTTCCGTTACCGCCGCTGGATCACTGGCTGTGTTGCCCTGTTGCTGCTCGCCCTCTGGCTGGCCCCCGGCCAGGCCGCCCGCGCCGTCCCCACCCCCGCCCCGGCGCGGCTCGGCACCTATAACAACCCGCTGACCGTGCAGATCCCCCAAGGCGGGCGCGTGGAAAGCTGCGCTGACCCGTCCATTATCCACGCGCAGACGCCCGGCGACACCACCTGGACCATCTATTGCACCACCGACCCGCTCAATGGGGCTGACCGCGACCCTAACGGCAACCTCATCTTCCACCGCATCCCCATGCTCCAGTCTACCGATCTGGTAAACTGGACCTATATGGGCGACGCGTTCAGCGCGCTCCCGCCGTGGGTCAACCCCACCGCCGGGCTGTGGGCACCCGATATCGAGTTCTTCAACGGCCAGTATTATCTCTACTACACCGCGTCCGATACCAGCTTGCCCGGCGGCGGGAGCGCCATCGGCGTCGCCACCAGCAGCAGCCCGCTAGGGCCGTGGGTGGACAGTGGCGGGCCGGTGGTCGAGCCGCACGACGCGTCCTGCTGTCCGGGGAGCCGCCGCTGGGTGTTTGACCCCGACGTAATTCAGGTGGGGGGCCAGAACTACATCTTCTACGGCAGCTATTTCGGCGGTATCTCGGCCCGCACGTTGAGCGCTGACGGCCTGCACTCGGACCCGGCCAGCCAGACGCAGATCACCATCGCCAACCGCTATGAAGGGGCCAACATCGTCCAGCACGGCGGCTATTTCTATCTGCTCGCCTCGGCCACCGACTGCTGCCACGGCCCGCTCACCGGCTACAGCGTCTTTGCCGGGCGCTCGCAGAACATTCTCGGCCCCTATGTGGACCGCGAAGGTGTGTCGCTGCTGGCCGGGCGCGTGGGCGGCTCAACCGTACTCTCGATGAACGGCAACCGCTGGGTCGGGACCGGGCATAACGCCGTCTTCACCGACTTCGGCGGGCAGGACTGGACCGTCTATCACGCGGTGGACCGCGACGATCCGTACTTTACCGGCTCGGTCGGCTTTACCAAGCGTCCGGTGCTGATGGACCCGCTCGACTGGGTGGATGGCTGGCCCAGCGTGCGCGCCGGGCGCTGGGCCTCGGAAGAGGATATGCCCGCCCCTGCTGCCCAACCCGGCCAGCACACCCGCTATACCCCCCGCCCGTTCCACCCCGACACGCCGGGCAATACGATTGCGCGCCTGTCGGACGAGTTCAATAGCTCCAACCTGAGCCGCCAATGGGACTGGATTCGCCAGCCGGTGTCCACGACCTACGGGCTGGGCGGCGGGCTGTTCCGCTTTGACACACAGAACGCCGACCTGTTCGAGGACAGCAACAACGCCTCGGTGCTGACCGAGCCGATCCCCGGCGGGAACTACCTGGTGGAAACGAAAGTGCGGGTAGACCTACCGCCGGAGGGCTGCTGCTACAACTACCGCCA
>JBBSEL010000058.1:0-10319 GCA_038239755.1 Chloroflexia bacterium
CCGACCATTCCAGCTGTCAGGATCAAAGGTATCTTCAATGGTGCAGCCTTAGCAGGGCTAAGGGGGGGCTTGATCTCACTCGGCGTCAAGTACGGCATCCACGGCTACGCGGAACTCCGGGAGCAGCGCGGAGGTCGTCCACTCCTTGCGACGGAATAGGCCATACTCCTTATAATCACGGTCCTTCAACTGCAGCACAGTGATGGTCGCGGTAAGGGGATCTACAATCCAGTATTCACTGATGCCCGCCTCGGCATAATCCGCACGCTTGGTCTGGGTGTCGCGGCTGGGATCATCCGGACTGACAATTTCGATCACTAAGTCAGCCCCCAACCAGAAGGCCTCTTGATTACGGGGATCGGTACGATCCAGCAAGAGCAAAAGATCTGGCTCACGATATTTGCCGGGGCGGACCTGTAGCCGCAAAGGGGCATAGAAGATAGTACCCCCACGCGCTTGCATCAGCGGTAGTAAGAGCAGAAAGAGCAAGCGGGAAATCGCTTGGTGCGTGCGGGTGGGCCTGGGCAGCACCTCCAGGACCCCGTCGGTGAACTCGATCAGGCGGTTGGTCTGGGCGGTCAGACCCAGGTATTGCGCGGCGCTCCACAGTCCCTGGAGCGCTCGTAGATCAATCGCGGTTGGCTCCCCGGCTAGGACCAATTGCATAGTTGGCGATGGCGCATCAGTGATCATATACGGATCCTTCGATAATGTGCGGCAAGCCCAATTCAGTATAGCCAATTGCAGCAAGGAGCGCAATCGTCAAGTAGTTATGAGGTGTAGCAAACGGTGGTATGAATCAGGCGTGGGTGCCGAGGGGGCGATAGGTAGTAGAGCGTTAGAAGAGCATAGCCGGTGTGGAGGTACCCAATCAACAAGCGAGTGAACCTTCAACTACACCCAATCTCCCTGATGGAGATGTTGGCCGCGGAAGACGGCGCTAGCATCCGGACCCCGTACTAGGCACCGCCGGCGAAGGCGTGCGCCGAATGCGGGATTCGGCGGGGGCGGGTCGAGGGCATGGACCGGCGCTGGATCCGCAAGCCCGCCCATTGGCCGCAGGTCGGGAAGGAGGAGGGGACGGATGACCACCGCGCCCGCCCGCCCCAGGGTCGCGCGGCCCGCTACCGAGCGCAAGAGGGCACCAGGACGGCGCGGGAAAAGGCCGGGATGGGCGGGGGGCAGCCGCCAAGCCGACCAGCGCGCGGCGGCCTAATACTCAGAGGCCCATAGATGAGGTTGCCGCACACGACAGGGTAGACAAACGTGATAAAATAGAATGTGTTAGTCAGGACTTAATCTGACATCTGTGGTAGAATGGGCGTGAGTCCTCAGACGAGAGGATGTCCGATCTCGATGACTACTCAACAGAAACTAATCAAGAACAAGCTGGGCCTGCTGCGCCTGGCGGAGCGCCTCGGCAGTGTCAGTCAGGCCTGCGCCGGGTCATGGGCTATTCCCGCGACAGTTTTTACCGCTTTAAGCAATTGTATGACGCCGGAGGAGAACCCGCCTTACAAGAGCTGAGTCGAAAAAAGCCCCTCCCCGCCAACCGGGTCGACGCGGCGATTGAAGAGGCGGTGGTCGCCATGGCCTATAAGCAGCCCGCCTATGGGCAACTGCGCGGCAGCAATGAGTTGAAGAAGCGCGGGCTGTTCATCTCGCCCGGCGGCGTGCGCTCCGTCTGTCAGCGCCATCAGCTGGAGGCGTTCAAGCAGCGGTTGAAGGCGCTGGTAGTCAAGGCGGCCCAGGAGAACCTGATTCTGACCGAAGCCCAATTGCGCGCTCTGGAGAAAGCCCAGGAGGAGAAGCAAGCCCACGGCGAAATTGAGACAGCGCACCCTGGCTATCTCGGCGCGCAAGACACCTTCTATGTCGGCACCTTGAAAGGCGTTGGACGCATCTACCGCAGACCTTTATTGACACCTATACCCGCATGGTCCGGATCAAGCTCTACGACCGCAAGATCGCCTTGGTCGCCGCCGACTTACTCAACGACCGGGTGCTGCCCTGGTTTGAGGAGCAGGACGTGTGGCGGCGGCGGATCCTAACCGACCGAGGTACCGAGTATTGTGGCGCGGTGCAACACCATGAGTACGAACTGTACTTGGCGCTGGAAGAGATTGAGCACACCAAGACCAAGGTGCGCCATCCGCAAACCAACGGCATCTGCGAGCGCGTCCATCGGACGATCTTGGGAGAGTTTTACCAAATCGCGTTCCGCACCACCGTGTATACGACCCTGGAGCAACTCCAGCGGGAGGTGGACGAGTGGGTGCGGCACTACAATGAGGACCGTCCGCATCGGGGGCGGTATTGTGATGGGCGGACCCCCTGGCAGACATGCCAAGAGAGCAGACCCCTGGCCCAGGCCAAGATGCTGGATCAACAGCCCGTGCTTCTACGAGCACGCGATCTCGCAGCGACTCAACCATTGTACGATCTGCCAGGCACCGCTGTCGGATAATTGACCAGTGTCAGATCAAGTCCTGTCCAGTACACATAGAACCATCGAGGCGGTCACCTCCTCACCTTGTGCCAGACTGGAGCATCCCCATGCAGCCACCGCTGGAACCACGCTTCGTCCTGCCGCGCTTCGTGCGCCTGATCATCCGGCGCTTTGCCCTGGTGGTCTGTCCGCCGGACCTGTACACCCAGCGCCTGCTGCCCCCTCTGCTGGCCGCCGTAGAACAATATTGCGGCGCGCTGCCGCCGCCCCTGCGGCTGGGCGTGTTCGCCGCCTTCCTCGTCTTTGATCAGGGGGCGCGGTTGTACCCCCCGGCGCGAGGGCGGCGCTTCGTCGCCCTGGACCCGGCCCGCGCCGATGCCTACTTTCGCACCTGGGTACACAGCCCCAACCCCACGCGGCGCTATGTTGCCACGCTGTTGAAAGGGCTGGTGACCCTGCCCTATTATGAACTGCCCGCTGTCCAGGCGCAGATCGGCTATGCCCCGGCGCCTTATATCGCCGAGGTGGCCCGCCGCCGCCTGGCCCGCTATGGCGCGGCGATCCGCCAGGGCGAGGCAGCGATATTCGCCGCTGCACCCCCTAGCACTGGCGAGGGAGTGGAATGAGCGCCATCCCCGCCAGTCCCCCGGCGCGCCCGCTCGGTCTGTTTGACCAGGCGTCGGTCAGCCATGATCTATCTATTGCCTGTGACGTTGTGATTGTTGGCTCGGGCGCAGGCGGGGCGACGATGGCGGCGGAACTTGCTGACGCAGGGGTAGACGTGGTCATGGTCGAGGAGGGCGGCTACCATCCCACTGAGTCGTTCACCCCGGCGGTAGGGCGCGCCCTGCGGACGCTCTACCGCGACGCCGGCGCCCAGGCCACGTTCGGCACCCCGCCCATTCTCTTCTCCGAGGGGCGCTGCGTGGGTGGTTCGACGGTGATCAACGGCGGCATGTCCTGGCGCACGCCCCCGCAGGTGCTCGACCGCTGGAGCCGCGCGGAAGGGGTAGCCGCGATCACCCCCGCCGAGATGGCGCGCCACTTTGCCCACGTCGAGCAACGGATTGCCGTCGCCTACCAGGACCCCGAGTCGATTGGCCGGGACTCCCAATTGTTGAAGGCGGGGGCCGATGCTAAGGGTTGGCGGATCATCCCCAACCTGCGCAATCAGATCCACTGCGGCGGCTGCAGCATCTGCGTGCTGGGCTGTCCCACCGGGGCCAAGCGGTCGATGCTGGTGACCAACGTGCCGCGGGCGCTGTCGCGTGGGGCCCGCCTCTATGCCGACTGCCGGATCGAGCGGATCACCCGGGTGGGCAAGCAGGCGACCGGGGTGGTCGGCTGGTTCCGCCGCCCCGACGGACGGCGCGGGCCACGCCTCCAGGTGCGTGCCCCAGTGGTGGTGGTCGCCTGCGGGGCGATCCAGACCCCGGCCCTGATCGATCGCTCCGGCTTCCGCGCCCCGTCGGGCCAGTTGGGCCGTAACCTGACCCTGCACCCCAACGCCAAGCTGGTGGCCCGCTTCGATGAAGAGGTCAAGGGGTGGCAAGGCGTGCATCAGGCGTTCCAGGTGCGCGAATTCATGGACGAGGGTATCTTGATCACGGCGATCAACCTCCCGCCGTCGCTGCTCAGCATGGGCGTCCCCCACCATGGGCGCGTTCTGGGCGAGTTGATGCAGGACTATAACCGCCTGGTCGTCGCCGGGTGTCTGCTGGAAGACTCGGTCAGCGGGCAAGTGAAGAACCTGCCGGGGCTAGGGCCAACCGCCTTCTACCAGATCTCCGATGCGGATGCCCGCCGGGTGGTGCGGGGGATCGCCCTCACCGCCGAGGTGATGTTCGCGGCGGGCGCACGGAGCGTGCTCTTACCCTTCGCCGGGATGGGCGATTGGCTGGGGCCAGACGCGGCGCGAGCGCGGTTGCGGGAGCCGATCCCCAAAGAGGCGATTGAACTGTTGACCGTCCACCTGATGGGCACCGCCCGCATGAGTGACGACCGGCGGCGGGGGGTCGTCTCCAGCTTCGGCGTATTCCACGATGCTGCCGGGCTGTTCGTGGCCGACGCCAGCCTCTTTCCGGGGCCGATCGGCGTGAACCCGATGGAAACGATCCTGGCGCTGGCGACGCGCAATGCCGAATGGCTGATCGCGCACCGGACGCGCTACGGGATCTGAGCCGCGAGAGGACCCCACGTTATGACCGAACATACCGGACCTTCGCCCGCCTACCGCGCCTTAGCCGCCCGCTCGGCTGCCCAGTTGGAAGCGATCTTCCAGGGCGGCGACACCCCGGCCTGGGACGGATTGGTCGGCTACGAGTACCGGGGCTACAACCATCCGCCCTTCATGAACCTGCTCGGCATCCGCAAGTTCATCAAAGCGTTCTTTTGCAACGCAGCGGGCACCCGTTTCGGCTGCAACACGCCGGTACGGCAGGATGGGCTGGCCCACCCCTGGATCGCCCGCCCCAGCGACCGGCAGCCGAAGCGCTACGCCTTCTTCCGCGTCGCGCCGGTGAACCCGGCAGCCCGCGACAATACTTACCTCCATGCGCTGCTCCTCGATTACGGGCGGGGCGGCAACCCGCGCGCCGACCCGAGCGGGCTGCTGCGCGATTACCTGGTGCGGGTGGAACCGGGAACCGACGACCTGCTGCTAGGCAAGGCCTACTTGGCCCTCGGCCTGCTGCGGGTGGCGAGCAACTTCTTCCTGCTCGAACGGCTGCGCCCGCTGCCCGACGCGCCCCAGCTCCGCACCCACGGCGCGGCCCTGCGGCGGATGCAGCGGCCATGAGCCACCGGAATGTGCGAGGGCGCGGAGTCGCCCTCATCACCGGGTGCTCCAGCGGGTTCGGCCTGCTCACGGCGGTTGAACTGGGGAGCGCAGGCTTCCGGGTCTATGCGACGATGCGGAACCTGAGCAAGCGGCACCGCCTGGACGCAGCGGCTACGGCAGCGGGGGTCTCTCTCACTGTGCTACCGCTCGATGTGACTCAGGACGAGTCGATCCAGGGGGCGCTCGCCACCATCAGGGCGCAGGCAGGCCGCATTGATGTGCTGGTCAGTAACGCCGGGTACGGCCTGGGCGGTTTCGTCGAAGATGTGACACTTGCGGAATTGCGCGCCCAATTCGAGATCAATTTTTTCGGCGCGGTAGCGCTGGTCAAAGCGGTGTTGCCCGATATGCGGCGGCGGGGCCGGGGACAGATCGTGCTGGTTTCCAGCCTCAATGGGGTGCAGGCCATGCCCGGTCTCGCCGCTTATTGCGCGTCGAAGTTTGCGCTGGAGGGCTTTGCCGAGGCACTGCGCTGGGAGGCGCTTCTGGACGGTGTCACCGTTTCGCTGGTCGAGCCGGGCACCTTTCCCACCGAGATCTTCGGGGCGAACCGGCAGATCGCCGCCGCCGCCCAAGACCCCTCCGGCCCACACTACGCCCGCAGCCAGCGGTTAGAGCGGCTGGTGCTCCAGTACGCCGCGCGCAGCAAGCAAGATCCTCGCGCCGTGGCCCGCACTATCCGCCGGATCGCGACCACCCGGCACCCCCGTCTACACTATCTGGTGGGACAGGATGCGGTCCTGACCGTGCTGGCCCGCCGGTTCCTGCCCGATTGGGTCTTCGATGCCCTCATGCTCCGGATCCTTCATTGATCTGGCGGGCGGCGCGTGTACCTATTCGTTGAGAGGAGAGGCCGATGGGACTGTTGCTTGCTAACCTCGGCTATCTGGGCAGCGCGGTGGTACTCCTCGCGCTGCTGCTCCGCCTGCTGGCCGCCTGGCTCCCTCAGTGGGCGCGGTTGGCGGGGCTGGCGGGCATGGTGACCCTGGCCGTACTCGCCCTGCTATGGGCCGCCGGACGACCTCACGACTATCAACAGACCGATCTGCCCGAGGTCGGACGCGGGCTGACACTCCTCGCGGTGGAGGTGCTGGCGAGCCTGGTCACCGGGTTCCTGGCCCTGGCGGCGCTGGGGCCGCGTCCCAATGCGGCGGGTCTGCTGGCGGTCGGCCTGTATCTCTTTGGCGGCGGGTTGGTGCTGATTCCCGTGGCGGGCGGGGATGTCCCTTTGCAAGCCATGCTGGCGATTCTGCTGGGCGCGGGTGTAACGGGAGCCAGTGCGCTACGGCTGGCGGGGGTTCCGCGCTGGGCCGCAGCCCTCTTCGGGATCGTCGCGGGCCTGCTGGTGCTGGGAGCCACCCTGGCGGTGCTGCGGGGACCCTTACCCGGCACCCACATCGGCATCGCCCCGCCCCAGGCGGCGACTGAAGCAGGCGAAGCACCGCCGACCCCCGCCCTCGGTCTCAGCGCGCAACTGGGGCTATCCTTTCCCCTGTGGTTGCAATCGTGCGGGGTGCTCGTCCTCTGGCTCCTCTTTCTCAATCTGATCCGGGTCCTCGTGGCCCGGTTCCAGCGGATGACTACTCCGCTCCTCCTGGCCGGGTTGAGCGTCGCGCTGACCGGGGCGATCTTCCTCCTCCGTGGCCCTGGGGAATGGGCACCGCGCCCGCACGCCCCTTCGACGACCCTGTACGGTGTACCACTCCTGCTGATCATGCTGGCGATCAGCCTGGCAATCCTCGACCTGACCGCCCATGGAATCCCATTCCGGCTCCGTCCCTTCGCCGCTGGGGCCGCGCCTGCCCCCCGGCGATTCACCCCATCAGGTTTCCGGCGGAACTACCGACAGGCCGGGTTGGCAGTGCTGCTGCTCATCGGGCTGCCCTTTGCGCCCCGCCCGGCCCCGGATGCCTGCGCGCAGTTCCCGCCCCCCATGCCGGAGCGCGCGGCCCCGGTCAACGGATCGTCGGATCTGACAGGAACCGGTGCGACCCCCCGCGACAGTGGGTCGCCACGTCCTTCTCCCCAACAAACCGATTTCGATCAGAGTTGCGGCTACCGCTCGGTGAGCCTCGATCAACTGATTTACGTCTATGCCCCCGCCTGCAAATGGGCACTGGTAGACGATACGTATCCCGTGGTGCAGGCCGCCGGCACTCTTCAGGAGATCAATCTTTCCAGCGCGGACGCTCCCTGGATTCATCGCAGCCATGATGTCGGCATGGATCTGGCGCTGGATGGCGCCAACGGCTGGCTCGTACTCAATCCTGGCAGCAG
Source organism: Chloroflexia bacterium (assembly GCA_038239755.1). GTDB lineage: Bacteria > Chloroflexota > Chloroflexia > QHBQ01 > JAICKM01 > JBBSAN01. Next base: position 7,566 of record JBBSEL010000058.1, read on the forward strand.
GACCGGCCCACCGGTGCTCCATGTGGAAGCCGAGTCGGGATCGTTCCCCGTAGAAGCACGCCCGATGATTGGGGACCGGGTGACCGTGCTGGGCCGCTGGATCTATGACTGCGGGCACGATCAGAGCGAGATCCATCCCGCTGTTATGGTCGCGGGCGAGCACGATGAGTGGCAATCCACAAAGCCAGAGGGACGCGCGCAATATGTGCGGGTGGTCCGTATCTGGATGAACAGCGAACCGGGGGCCTTTTCCTATACGTTGGCTCCGTTCCAACTCACCGTCGCTTTTCCACCCGCACCGGCTGCGAACACGTCAGGAGGCCAGGGATCGATCCCGTTCCTCCATGTCGGCGCGGGGCCGGCGGCGGACGTGCAGTGGCGGGTGCTTCCGCGCGGCACAGGGGAGGGGTCTGTTGACCAGGCAGCGATCCAGGTGATGCCGCCCGCTCCGACCGGCAGCGCTTACTTTGAGCTAACCCTGGGCTATACGGGCATGCCTACGGCCTCGTCCGCCGGGGGGTGGCACACCTACACCCTTGCCTTCGATCAACTGGTCGTCGCCAATGATCTGCAGAGCGCGCAACAGAATAGCGTGATGGTTCCGGCAGCCCTGGAGCATGCCCTGGGGTTGCCCGGCTCCGGCCACTGGTTTATGGATATGATTGTGGGGCACACCTGGCGGCATCTCTTGCAGGATGCGCCGGTGGAAAGCCAGCACACGTACACGCTGACCGCCCTGCCACCTGTTCGGCTCACGGCGAACGCCGACAGCCCCCTGGATCTGGCCGTGACCGGCTACGCAGAGAACGACCCGTCGGATGGCGTGCAACTCGCCGCTGAAAGTATCGCGGGGGCGGCGCTGCAACGGTGGCGTGTAGGACGGCTGGCGGCGCTCTGCTGCGACACACCCCAGCGGCTCACTTCGATCCACGGTGCTTGGACGCTCACCTATCATGTGACAACGACGGGTCAATAATGGATCGGCGCGAGTGGTCTATATCCAGGAAGGATCAGCCTATGACCGCATTCTCGGTCGCAGACAGCCCGACCCCAGGCCGCGTCGCCGCGATCGGAGCGGGGGGCAGCCGCCTGTAGGGTGCGAAAATCGTGCACAGGGCCGAAAAATCTCCGGGGCTTGCTGTTGTTGCGGCATCGGTATAGTTGCCGGGTATCACTCGTGCCGGTCCGCACCCTAGGTTCTACCTGCTACTCGCTCAAGTCGTCTCGTTGCACCTCGACTTGTTCCCCACCCCGCGCCACACCGATCCGCAGCAAGATCTCGAGATCCTCCGGCTGCGCCCACCGTTGCGTATCGTGCAACACCCGCATCCCCCGCCCCCACGTCGCTCGCGCGGGGAGCAACGTGGTCTCGCCGTTCTGGCTGGTCGATTTACCAGCCTGGGTCGGGGGACCCAACCCAAGTTGAGCCACGTACTGTTGCTCGTCAAGCCGGACCCTGGGCTAAAATGGCACCGCGACGTGGTGCGGCGCCAATGGACCTTTACCAATCGACGCACCGCTATCAATCGACGCACCGCTGGTCGACCAGCCACTGCTCCTGAACTCCAAACGCTGCTGCTACAACTGGCCCACGAGAATCCAACCGGGGGCTATCGCAAGCGGCAGGGCGAATTGCTCAAGCGGGGCTACGCGATTGGGCGCTCCACCGTCCGGGATATCCTGAGCCGTCAGCCGGTGTCCCCGGCTCCCGAACGGGCTAAACAGGGTAGCAGTGGGCGTACTTTCCTGCGTCATTACGGGCAGCAGATGCCGGCCTGCGACTTTTTCACCGTAGAAACGGCCTGGTTGCAGACCCTTTACGTATTTTTCTTCATCGAGTTAGGCACTCGGCGCGTGCCGTTCGCCGGATGCACGGCGCACCCGACAGCGGAATGGGTGACGCAACAAGCGCGGCAGCTCACGGGGACCTGGGCCGAGGAGCAGCGACCCATCCGTTTCCTGATCCGTGACCGGGATGCGAACTTCACCGCGAGCTTCGAGCGGGTCTTGGAGACGGAAGGCCGCGCAATCATCCGCACCCCTTACCGAGCACCGCGGGCGAATGCGTTCGCAGAACGGTGGGTTCGTACGGTACGAGCGGAATGTTTGGATCGGCTACTGATTGTGAGTCAGGCCCATTTGCGGTGCGTGCTGCAAGAATCTATCGATTACTACAACCGCGCACGACCGCACCAAGGTATTCAGCAGAAGTGTCCGATACCGATGGATAGAGTCTGGGGCGACGGTCCGGTGCAACGTCGCGATGTGCTCGGGGGTAGCATTCACGACGATCACCGCGAGGCGGCATGACGGCCAGTTGCCGGGTGGATGGAGTATCCGCACAGTACAGGCTTATAGGAGGGGATCAAAGGCTGGATGTGGGAGTAACCGCTAGTAAGAACCTTGTGAAACAAGCATAGCACAGTTTTTAACAACTGTCAATATATCGAATGATCATGTAATCAATATTAACACCAAATTATCGCTAATGATAGCGTATTATTTGGCTTGTTCAAGGGCTGACCGCGCCATCGGCAGCAGAATGGCGCGGTCAGCCCTATCCCACCTTCGTCGGGTCCTATCTTGCCCTGCTCTTTAACACGTTCCAAATTCGTAACTACTCAGCCCAAGTGCGAGCTTGCACGGTGCAACCTTGAGGCGCGCATAAACGTAGACCAGCATGATGTCAACATTACCACTAACCACGGAAGAAATCGAAGCGATCTACGCCCAAGGACCCGCCGCAACGGTCGC
>JBBSEL010000059.1:0-10029 GCA_038239755.1 Chloroflexia bacterium
GCGAAGCTCCGCGTTTTGATTCCCATCATCGCGAGGCAGTCTCCTTTGGAACGGTTACATGGCAATAGCCTACTGCGAAAGCGCCGATTTGGCAAGTAGGGAGTTTTTCAACAGGCTGAACCATTATGTGATCCTTACGTATATAGGAAAAGGCGAGGCCGCAGCGCCCTCACCTCTTTGCTAACGGGTCATTGGGTTTACACACAGACGGTACCCGCGGCTGTAGGCGTGTGCCGGGCTGACGGGGATCAGCCGCGCAAATGCGCGTACTCCAGAAATTGCCGCAGGCGGTTGGCGGCTTCCCGCGCCGCGACCTTCGTCGCGTAGACGTGTTGGCTGCGATAGACGTTCATGCGCAGCCATTCCCCATCAACGGCGGGGAGGCTCGGCTCGGTGACCTCGACGCTCAGCGGGGCCGGTCCAACATGCGGAACACCGAACCGAGGATCCCCTTGCGGCGGATCTCCCGCCCCAGAAAGAGGTTTTCGGCGATGTCGAGCGCGGGGGCCACGGCCAGATCCTGGTAGACCGTTTCGATGCCATAGCGCCGGGCATCAAGCGGGCTGCGGAACTGCACCGGCTTGCCATCGAGCAAGATCTCCCCTTCGTCGGGAGGGAGCGCGCCCGACAGCGCTTTGATCAGGCTGGACTTGCCCGCGCCATCACATGGCTGTAGCGCTTGACCAACCCGCGCGCCTGGAAGACCGGGGTCGGTGGCGTGGGGGGTTTCGGGGGTCATCGGTGCCTCCTGCGTGCAAGTTGGTCCACGACGACCGCGAGGATCACCAGAATACCCGTGATCAACACCTGATAGATCGAGGGGACGCCCATCAACTGGAGACCGTTGCGGAAGATGCCCAGGCTCAGCGCGCCGACCCGGCTGCCCAACACAGTGCCGCGCCCGCTGGAACACCTGGGCCTGCGCCAGATCCAGACCCCACGCCGCCCTGGCACAGCCGCCGGGCGCTAGCGGACGCGCGACGGCCACACTGCCCCCTATGATGGGAGGAAGTGTGGCCGTCGCGCAGGCGGACGGTTCGCCCGGTAGGCTCAGGCTGCGGGGAGTGACCCCTGGTTAGGCCAGCTTACGCTTCTCCCGCGCCGCCGCGATCGCTTCTTTATACACGGCGCGGGTGCCGCACAGGTCCAGCAACGTGACACGAGCCGCCCGGCGATCCTCCTGCGCGACGGCTAACTGCCCCTGCCAGACCTGAAGAGTCTGGGTGGTCGGCCCCTTCCGGAGCGCATTCGCCGGATCGCAGGCGACGAGAAAGGCGCTCGCTGCGGCTACTTGTTCGGTCGTAATCATTAGAATTTCTCCTCATATGGTGAGTCGCCCACGATGCGCGATGCCCCAGGCACCACCCACCGGGACCGGGTGAAAGGTCAGTACAGCGCGGGCAACGAGGGCCGCGTCGATCCGGCACCCCCGATCGGGGGGCGCGGACGGGCGCAAACCAGGCGCGGCTGCAGGGGTCGGGCGTTACGTTACCGGCCCCCGTTTGGGATTGATACGGCGGTGTGGAAGGTGGTGAGCAAGCCATCCACTGCCTGGGCAAAGGCGGCCTGGATTTCCACGGGTTCCGCGTTGCGGCGGATCAAGCTCTGATAGACGGCGACGATGATCGGCCCGGTGGCCGTATAGATCGCCTGGACGGCGTGGCTCGGGAGCGGGGGCAAGCGCGATGCCACCGGCGGGAGTGCCGCGATCTCGGCCACGAAGGCCGCTGTGTAGAAACGCAGGCCCGACATAAGCGCGTCGGTCGCATAAGCAGCGGTGGGCTGCTGCACGAGCCGTGTGGCGAACGTGGCGATCCAGACATCTGCCGAGGGTGTGGCGGCGAACGTGTAGTCCAGCAGATCGCGGCCTGCGCGAAATTCTGCCGGGGGGTGATGGGGAGTCGTCAATGGTGGCCCTCCTTGGGGCATGGACCAATAGACCGGGGGATCTGGGGCGGCGAGCGCGGCGGATCGGCCCGGCGTGGTCAGGGAATAAGCTCCTGAAGGCGCTCCGGGAAGGTTTCCAGGATGCTCCGGTTGCCGCCCGCATTCTGCGGGCTAAGCCGGATCGCGTGCTGCTGGGCCAACGCTTCGAGCGCGGCGATGATCGGCGGCAGCGCCACCGACCCGCCCTGCCGTTGCAACTGTCCCTGGATGTCCCAGCCGTGCGGAACTTGCCCTTCGGCCCAGGGCCAGCGTAAGATAACCACAGCGATGCGCTGTTGCAGATTCATGCAGTCTCCTTAATGGTGCCGGTTGTGGTGCGTGCCCATAACGGGGCTGGTGGATCCGTGCCCCCGCCGGGTAAGGGCGAGACGGCTCCAGGTTGGACAACATCGGTAGCCCGGCGGCGCTACTGGACGTGCCAGAGCGCACACCGAGGCGGTTCTCCCACCGCCTGAAACACGGCGCAATCACAGTGCGCGCCGCGATCACATAGCGCCTGGATCGCCGCTTCGATCTGGTCGCGGGTCGAACTCGTGCGCAAGATGGCCCGAGTCTGGGTGAAGTCGTGGGCGCAGCCGACCGGCAAGACGAGGCGCAGCCGCCCAGCCAGCTCCATCGGGTGGATCCCCAGCGCCCCCAGCCGGTCCAGTTCTGCCGAGGTCAGCGCCGGAACCCCCTGGTGCGGATGGCGCGACCCGCGTGCCAGGGGGGGCGACCAGAGCGGCGGCCCCTCCTGGCGTGCCGGGGCAGGCGCGGGCGGGGACGGGCGGGGACGCGGCCCTCGGAGAAACGTACCGATGCGCGACACGAGGGTGCTCAAGGTAAGGACGATTCGCTGCCGTGCAGGAGCAGCGCGGGTTGCGCGGGCACCGAGGGGGCGGCCTGCATCCCCTGGTAGGTGGGGCGGAAGCGCATTTCGCCCGGCGACGGGTAGCTGCGGACCAGATCCTGAGCCTCCAACGGCCTGATAATCGCCGCTTCCAGGTCGGCGACCTCGGCAGCGGGTCCCCAACCGAGCGCTTGGCAGATCTCCTCGACCCCGCACCAGTGCAACCACACGCGGGTGCCCTGGGTCATCTCGCTGCGCTGGATGAGCGCGGCGAGAAACTGGGTCTGCCGCGCATCGGGTAGGGCGAGGGCGGGGGGCGGATTCGCGCCCTGGTACTCGTAAAGCTGGGCGTGGTCCGCGACCGGATGCAAGACCCCCAGCGCGACGAGATCCTCGCGGGCACACATAAACGGATCGGCGGCGCGCCGATCGTCCAGCGTGCGGGTGTTGGCCTGCATCGCCGGTAGCATCCGAATCACGTCCAGGGCAAACGGGGCGGGATCCCGCTGCCATTGCGCGTCCAGCAGATGCTGCACCTGATCAACCCACTCTATATAGTTCACTCGTTGGCTCCATCTCCCAGCGCATCGGGCTGGTGTTGAATGTGCGGGGCGGCTACAGCGCCGCCACCGGGACGAGCGACACGCCCGCCGCTGCGAGGTGTCCATTGGTCAGTGCGGTCGCCGGTGCCAGTGTGTCCAACCAGGCGCGGATCGCGGGCCGGTGTTGCCGGTAATGTTCGTAGGAGTGGCGCGCAATAAAGTGCCAGATGTGCCAGCCGGGCGGCATGTTGGGGAAGCTGCGCGGATTGCGGATCTCCTGTTCGCTGAGGGCTTCCACCGTGGCGACCAGTTGGGCGAAGGCCTGATCGGTGGCGGCGCGGGCCTCGGCCAGGGGTTGGTCGCGGTACTCGGTGTAGAGGAAGGCGTTGCGCTTGTCGGCGGTTAGTTCCCACAGCCATTCGCGGGCGCGGCCCCCTCCGGTGTCGGCCTGCAACGCCTCGGTGGTTTGCCGCTCGTACCAGGTGATATGGGTGATAATGTCTTTAACGGTCCACCAACTGGCTAGAATCGGGGTGGTCATCCGCGCCGCACCGACCTCCGCCAGCAGGTTTTCCCATTGGCTGTGCTCGGCACGCAACGCCTCTAACACGTCAGCTTTGGTTATCTCGTCGGGCATCTCGGGTTCCTCACTTCTTTCTGGATACGAACGATCGGCGTCGGCGGGCATCTCACACAGGAGGATCGGGGGGGGCACTCGCCCCTGGGGCGGCGGGGGCGGCACTAGGAGGGGTCGCCTCGTGCGCGGCTTCTTGCTCCGCAAACTGGGTGCTGAGCACGGCTTGCTCGTTGGCGATGGTGGTCAGCCGATCGAGCGTCACCGGCGCCACCGCTGCGGGAGGACTCACCGGCGCTGCCGGGGGATGCACGCCGCGCCGGGGGCCAAGCGCCTGCCGCAAGGCGCTATAGGCGTTGGGGCGCGGCGCGCTCCGCAGCAGGCTTGTCTGCCCGGCGGCATCGCTATAGAGGGCGAGGAAGATCACATAGAGCACCCCGGCCACCGGCACGGCCAGCAGCGCCCCGCCCAGGCCCCCCAACTCGACCCCGGCCAGCAGGGCCAGCAATACTCCCAGCGGGTGCAAGCCCACCGCCTGGCCGCTCACCCGTGGCACGATGACGTTGGATTCGACCTGTTGCAGCACGATAAAGTAGATGATAACCCAGACGACCAACGGCAAGGGCTGGAAGAGGGCGAGGAGGACCGCCGGGACCATCCCCAGGATCGGCCCGACCATCGGGATGAACTCGAAGAGGAAGGCCAGCAGGCCGATCACCAGCGGATAGTGGACGCCCAGCAGCGCCGAGCCAAGCCCGGCGGCGATGCCCACCGTGAGCGACACGATGATCTGCCCCCGGATATAGCCACCCAGCACCCGGTTCAGCGTGGCCTCAATGAAGAACCAGCGTTCGCGCAGGGCCGTGGGCAGCAGGCGCAACGCCCAGGTGTGCATATTGTTGCCATCGAGCAACAGGTAGAAGGTGATCGCCAGCACCAGAAAGAGATCGGTGACCAGCCCGACCAAGCCGGTCAGGGCGGTGAGCGTGCCTCCGAGCAGCGAACTACCCGCACTCGCCAGGTTACCGGCCAGTTGATCGCGCAGGGCGGCAACGCTCACCGGCAGGCCGATTTGATGCAAGAATTGGTCGATCTGGGTTTGGGCGTCGCTCTCGCTGCTGAGCAGCGTCGGCAGGGTGGTCGAGAGGCCCTGCACCTGGGCGGTCAGCGGGCCGATCAGCAGCAGCGCGCCGCCGGTCAACGCCCCCAGGATCGTCAGGTAGATCAGTAGGATCGCCAGGAGCCGGGGCACCCCGCGCCCTTCGAGCCGATCGACCAGCGGGCCGAGGAGAAAGGCCACCAGGAAGCTGGCGAGCAGCAGCACCAGGATATGGAGAAACCGCGCGATCACCGTCCAGGCGATCACCGCCACCACCGTGCCCGCGATGATCGTCAGGAAGCGTTGCAGCCAGGGATTCAGTTCCAGGCCCGTCGAACGGGGGACCGGCGCAACCGGTGGGGGTTGACTCATTAGGAAGTACCTCGGGATATAGGCCAGGGTCAATACGGTTCAAATAAGCCGTTTGCCGCACCACAGAGAACACCGAGAACACCGAGATTCCCTGCGCGTCTTTGCGAATCTTCGCGTCTTTGCGTTGTCGTCCCGTCTTATTGGAACCATATTGAGGCCAGGGTAGAAAAGAGGGCAGCCTGGCGACAGCGCAACCCCCAGCAACGCCCGCCCCGCGGCTTAACGATGCAGGCGAACACTCCGGGCTAGCACCCCGCCGCCGACAGCCAGCACGCCGAGGACGGCCAGCGCCAGCCAGAGGCGATCATCCGCCTCGTGCCCGGTGGACGGCATCCCGACACCGAGTTGCGGGCTGACGTTCGAGATCGGGGACGCGGGCGCGGTCGGCGCAGGCACCGCCGTCGCAGTGGGGAAGGCGCTGCGGTCCAGCACGCGCACCGCTGCAACAAAATCGGCCCCGGTAACGGTTTCCCCGGCACTGATGGTCACCGGCTTAAGCTGGTAACCCCAAACGGCCCCGCTCTTCAGGGTCAGCCAGATCTGGCCCGCCGGCACCGGCAACGTATAGGTGCCATCGGCATCCGTGACCGTGGCTCTGAGCGTCGGCGGCTGCTGCACCTGCCGCACGCCGGTGTCCTGTTGCCCATTGGCGACGATATTGATCCCACCCAACGGCACCCCGTCAAGGCTGGTCACGCGCCCTTTCATCGTCGCCACCAGCGGGGCCACCGACGCGGCCCCGTTCTCCCGCAGAATGAAGGTAATGCCGGTCTGGGTGGAGGTGGCATAGACGGTTTGTTCGGAGAAATCGTAACCGGGGGCCGTCGCCCGCACGGCAAAGGTGCCGGAGCCGCTGGTCATGGTCCACTGACCCTGGGCATCGCTGGTCGCCACCGGTCCCGCCGCCACATGGTCTGGTAGGGTATAGAGCGTCACGGTCGCACCGGCGACAAACTGGCCGTTGTAGTTCTCTACGTAGCCCCACAGCATGGTGGGCGCGGCCTGCGCCTGGACGGCACCGGGGACCGCGAGTCCGCTGAAGCTCAGGCACAACAGGCCGCTGATTATCAGCCAGACGGCTTGCTGCGCGCGGCTGCCGCGTTGTAGAGCGATAGTAACCATAGATATCAACCTCTTTCTTAAATAGTTGGGTGGGTTAGTATGAAGCCAGAAAGACAGGAAATCGCCGTGGAGACCGGGGCGCAGGGCAGTGTACGGGCAGTGCGCCAGGGGCGGGACGGGGGCGCAGCGCCGAGAACGGACTTCATGGCCGGATGGCCTGGTCGAGGGGCAACGCCACGCAGATGAGGCTACCTGGCCCCTCCCCGGCGGGGGGCGATTCCACGGTGATCGCGGCGGATCGGGCGGCCTCCGAGAGACTACCCACCCAGATGCGACCATGATGGGCGTTGATGATGTCCCGGCACATGGACAGGCCCAGGCCGAAACCGGGAATGTGCCCGACGTTCGTGGCCCGCTCGAATCGTTCAAACACCAGGTCGCGATCCTCCGGGGGGATGCCGATCCCATAGTCGCGCATACACAATAGGGCCTCGTTACCGGTGTGGCGTAGCGTGATCTCGATGGCACCACCCGCCGGAGAGTACTTGATGGCGTTGTTGATCAAGTTGCTTACCACCTGCTCCAGCCGGACCACATCCCCCTCGATCTCTACGTCGTCGGGGGCCTCCACACTCAACGTATGGATGCCAGTCAGCCCCTGCATGGTCTGCGCGACTTCGCGGACAAGATGAGCGAAATCAAAGCGGACTATTTGCAACGCCATCTCGCTACCGTCGAGTTGACCGGCGCGGAGTAAATAATCCACCAGGGCGGTCAAGCGATCGATCTGGCCGTTCGCCACCGCCAGCAAGGCGGCTTCTTGCAGATGCCCCGCCGCGCGCAGGCGGTGGTGCGCCAACTGGACGGTGCCTTTAATCGTGGTGATCGGGGTCTTTAGCTCATGCCCCAGTGTCAGCAGCAGTTGATCCTGGCGCTCATCGAGCAGGCGCTTCGCGCTAGGCACGCCCAGGGATGACTCACCCTCACCCCTCTCCTGCCCCACCAGCACATGCCGCACGGTGGCCCGGTATTCGGGGTTGGATTGGTCGGCCAGGGCACGGGCCTTCCGCGAATGGGACGGTCCGCCGGAGTCGCCGGGGCGCAGTGGCGCAGCGTCCAGCGTCTGCGGTTGGGTCGAGCGGGCAAAGACCGCGCTCAAGCGCTGCACCCCTTCACGGATGCGCATCTCTACGATCGGCAAGGGTTCTTTCCGCAATGCGGCTATTTCTGCGGTCGTCCACCCGTTGAAATACGCACTTTCCAGAACGATACGCTCGGCAGGAGAGAGGGTATCCACGGCGACCTGGGCCTGGCGGTGCTGCCCGGCCAGGCGGCGGATGGCGATCAGACGAGCGGAGATTTCGGGCAAGAGGGGCGGCAGGTCCATGTCGTGCCGGGCGGGCGAGGCCGCCGGTGCGCGGCGCGCTCTGGCGGTGGCGGCCCGTTGGCTGGTGCGGGCGGTGCGATGCACAACGGCCAGCAGCCAGGCGCAGAACCCCCCGCTGGCCGGATCATAGCCGTGCGGCTCCTGCCAGAAGGCGAGAAACGCCGTGTGCATACACTCTTCGGCCCGCACCCTATCCGCCAACATGCGGACCGCCAGCGCATACGCCGCGCTCGAATAGCGGGTGTACAACTCTTGCAAGGCTTCCGGTTGGCGGGCGATCACCGCGGCCACCAGATCCCGATCACTGCGTGCGTCGGCACGATACTCATCCATGGAGGGTCTCTTTCCCGCCGCTCTCGAGAATCTGCCGCAGGGCAGGCAGCAGATCCTGGTGGAGATGTTCGCGTGGGAGGCAGGCGGCCCCGCCGCGCGCCAGCACCGCAGTACAGTACTCCGGGTCGGCTCCGGCGATCAGCACGATGACCGCCGGGGCGGGGTCGAGCGCGCAGAGCGCGTCCAGCGCGTCGAGGCCCCCCAACGCCCAATCGAGCAAGACCAGATCGGGCCGGAGGCGGCGGGTGGCAGACAGCAGTTCGCTGGCGACGGTCACTTCGCCCGCGATCACGCCCCCCGGCCAGGCGGTCAACAGATCGCGCAGCAGCGCCCGCACCAGCGGCAGCCCTTCGGCCAGCAGCACCGACACCGGCGGCAGGGGCGGGTCGGGGGTCGCCAGGGGCACGCCAAGAGCCGGGTTCCGCAGGTCCGCCGCTCCTTCCCGCAGCCGCTCCGTTAAACCTCCGGCGGGGGCGTGCTCTGGATCTTGTTCGCGCATGGTGATCATCCCAATCCTCGTGACCGGGAGTCTGGCCGGACGTGGTCAGTCGGCATCCAACGCATCTCCATTTTGGTCCTGTCCATCACCGGGTGCCCGCCATTGGGCACCGGCAGGGCGGGTGCAGTCAGGCATAGGTTGTGCTGTCTCATTCTGGGTGTCGAACCTCGATCGATCTGCCGCGCCCAGGCCGGGTTGCGGTAAACCGGGTAATGGGGCTAAAGGGAGGGCAGTCAGGCCCCCACCCGCTCAGTGGGTCCGCCGAGCCACGCCCCGCCGGAACGCGAGGCCGAGGCCCAGAAGCAGGGCCACCAGCACCAGGGCCAGCCCGCTCCAGTCGGACGACGGTGCCCCCGTGCGCGGGATGGTCGGGATGGTCGGTACTGTGCCTCCCGGCGTCGGGGTGATCGCCACCACCGTCGGGGTTGCCAGGGCCGTCGGGGTGATCCCCGCCGCCACCGTCGGAGTCGCTAGCACCGTCGCCGTGGTCGCAGGTTGGACGGTCTCAGTCGCCAGGGCGGTGGCGGTGGCGATCACAATCGCCGTTTGGGTGGCGGGCAGGACGGTCTCAGTCGCCAGGGCGGTGGCGGTGGCGATCACAATCGCCGTTTGGGTGGCGGGTAGGGCGGTGTCGGTTATGCCTGGCCCCGGCGTGTTCACCGGGAGGGCTGTGGGTGGTACCGGCGTGTCCACCGGGGTGGCTGTGGGCGGCACCGGCGTGGGCCGCGGTGGGGAGGTGGGCGGCACCAGGGTATTCACCGGGATGGCTGTCGAGGTGGCCGTCGGCGGCAGCGGGATGGCTGTCGAGGTGGCGGTCGGCGGAGGTGGGGTGCTAGTAGGGGTGGGGGCGACCGACTGAGCACAGGATTGAATCTGGTTGTTGTCTAACGTCACCGCCCCGGTGCGGGCATATAGGCCCCCGTTCGAGATGGCCCCGGTATTAAGCGTAATAGAGGCCAGCGCCATGACATTGCCGCTGAAGTTGGTGGTCGTGCCCAGCGTTGCCGAACTGCCGACCTGCCAGAAGATACGGCAGGCCTGCACCCCATTGATCAGCAATACACTGGCGGCGCTCGCCGTGGTGAGGGTACTCCCGATCTGGAAGATGAAGACGCTGTTGGGGTCCCCCTGGCCGTCCAGGGTGAGTCGCCCGGTCAACTGGGCCGACGATGCGAAACAGTACACACCGGGCGTGAGGGTGAGGCCGCCTAGATTCTGGCCGGTGAGGTCCTGATTACACGCTTGCCCTGCCGCATTGGTATATGCGGTGGTCACGTCCTGCTGGGCTTGCAAGGCCACAGCATCACCCGCGTGGATCAGGCCGGTTAAGGTGCCGGGCGGAAAGCCGGTCATCGCCGTCCCCGGACTCAAGCCCACATCGCCTA
>JBBSEL010000060.1:0-9969 GCA_038239755.1 Chloroflexia bacterium
GGGGCCTCGCTGGGCAGCCTGGCCGGGCAGGCGTTCGTGGTCTTTGTGGTGACCGTGGCCGCTGCCGAAGCGGCGGTGGGGCTGGCGATTATCATGGCCTATGTGCGCCAGAAGCCGAGCATTGACCCCGCCGATATGGACCTGATGAAAGAGTAGCGCCGCCTATTGTGCGTTGCGTGTTGCGCGTTGCGAGTGGTGGGTATCATACGATGCTGGATCACTGACCACTGATCACTGACCACTAACCGCTGAGGAGCATCCTGCTATGGCATGGATTTACGATTATGTTTGGCTGGTCCCGCTGCTGCCCATGCTGGGTGCGGTGATCAATGTCTTCATGGGGCCGATCCTGGGGAAGGGGGCGGCGCGCCCGGCGGGGTTGCTGGCCTCGGCCATGATCGGGCTGAGCTTTGTTGTCTCGGCCCTGATCTTCTTCCAGGTATCCACCGCCCCCGCCGGGGACCCTACCCGCGCCGTGACCGGGATCGACTACAACGTCTACCAATGGATCGGTAGCGGCGATTTCCACGTCAACATCGGCTTCTATATTGACCAGCTCAGCGCGGGCATGATGATGCTGGTCACCGGGGTCGGCTTCCTCATCCATGTCTACTCGATTGGCTACATGGCCGGGGACATTGACCCGGCGACGGGCAAGAACAACGAAGCCCGCTTCTTCACCTACCTGAACCTGTTCGCCTTCGCCATGTTGATGCTGATCATGGGCGACAATTACCTGCTGACCTTCCTCGGCTGGGAAGGGGTGGGGCTCAGTTCCTACCTCCTCATCGGCTTCTGGTATGCCGGGCAAGACCCGCACCACCAGCCCGACCGGACCAAGTGGACCGGGAAGCCTCAGTCGGACGCGGCGAAGAAAGCGTTTATCGCCAACCGCGTGGGCGACGTGGGTTTTGCCCTCGGCATCATGCTCATCTTCACCGACTTCGGCAGCCTGGCTTTCACCGATGTTTTCCCGGCGGCGGCGGGCCTGACCCACTTCAACCTGGGCAACATGACCCTTATCTGCCTGCTGCTCTTTGCCGGGGCGATGGGCAAGTCGGCGCAGTTCCCGCTGCATGTCTGGCTACCCGACGCGATGGAAGGCCCGACCCCGGTCAGCGCCCTGATCCACGCGGCGACGATGGTCACGGCGGGGGTCTATCTGGTGGCGCGTTCTAATCCGCTGTTCCACCTGGCCCCCGACGCGATGAACGTGGTGATGATCATCGGCACGGTGACGGCGCTGCTGGGGGCGACGATTGCGATGGTGCAACCCGACATCAAGCGCGTGGTGGCCTATTCCACGGTTAGCCAACTCGGCTACATGTTCGCGGGCCTGGGGGTCGGAGCCTACGGCGCGGCGATCTTCCACCTGCTGATGCACGGCGTGTTCAAGGCGCTGCTCTTCCTCGGCTGCGGTAGCGTGATCCACGGGATGGGCGGCGAGCAAGACATCAACCGGATGGGGCAACTGTTCCGCAAGATGCCGATCACGGCGATCACCTTCATCATTGGCTCCTTGTCGAACGCCGGGTTCTGGTTCTTCACCGGCTTCTGGAGCAAGGATGCGATCATCGGCAGCGCGGTGAAAGCACAGCCCATTATCGGCGGGTTGCTCATCTTCACCTCGTTCCTGACCGCTTTCTATATGTTCCGGCTGGTGTTCAAGGTCTTCTGGGGCACGAACAACGTCGATCCGCACATCCATGTGCATGAGTCGGGGCTGGCGATGCTCTGGCCGCTGATCATCCTGGCGGTGCCTGCGGCGATCCTGGGCCTGTTCATCGGCCTGCCGCCCGAACACGGCCTGATCGACCAGTACCTCGCTCCGGCCTTCCAGACGGCGGTGGCCTCCGAGGCAGGGACGCATATCCCGACCCTGGGCGAGTTCCTGAGCTTCCAAACGCCCGACTGGGGCCTGTTGATCATCGGCGGGCTGGTGGCGACCATCGGCCTCTTCTTCGCCTGGCTGCTCTACTTCCGCGAGAGCGATATCCCCCAGGCGGCCAGTAACTTCCCCGGCTTGCGGGTGTTGTATAACGCGCTGCTCTACCGCTGGTACTTTGACGACCTGTACGATCTGGTCTTGCGGCGCGGCGGGCTGTTGCTCACCAACACCGCCTGGGCCTTCGACCGCAACGTGGTTGATGGGGCGGTCAACGGGGTCGCCTCGTTCTTCAACCGCAGCGGGGGTCGCCTGCGCCGCACCACCACCGGCTTCGTCGGCAACTATGCCTTCTCCATTGCGATCGGGGTGTTCGCGCTGATCACCTACCTGTTCTTCGCCTCCGATGTATTCGGCAGCCTGCGCCGCTGGCTGGGGTTCTAGTCGTCACCACTTACCTGACTGAAAAGGGGTTAGGCCACTATGTTGGATAACAGTACGGGGTTTGTTCTGCTGAATGTGCTGATCTATCTGCCGCTGGTTGTGGCGGTGGTCTGCATGTTCTGGCCGCAGGTGGAGCAGGTGAAGATGGTAGCGGCGATCGGGGCGGGGATCACGCTCGTCCTCTCGGTAGTGATGCTGGCCCTCTATCCCTACAACGCCGCCAGCGCCGTGCCCAACGCGATGTTCAATGTCCAGTGGTACGAGAAAATCCCCTGGTTGAGCCAACTGGGCGTCAACTACAGCATGGGGGTGGACGGGATCAGCATGTTGCTGCTGGTCTTGACCACGCTGCTGACCACCATCTCGATTGTCGTCTCGTTCACCGCCATCACCCGCCGCCAGCGCGAGTATTACATCTGGCTGTTGCTGCTCCAAACGGGCATGATGGGCGTGTTCGTCAGCCTCGACTTCTTCGTCTTCTATATTTTCTGGGAAGTGATGCTCGTGCCGATGGCGATCTTGATCGGCATCTGGGGCAGCACCAACCGGGTCTATGCGGCACTGAAGTTCTTCCTCTACACCCTGGCCGGGTCGGTGCTGATGCTGGTGGCGATCATCGCCCTCTATATGTACAGCGGGACGCACGGGCAGGGCTACACGCTTGACGTGCTGGAATTGCAACGGCTGGCAAGCACCAACTTCTTCCCGCCCGACTTCCAGATCTGGATCTTCCTGGCCTTTGCCGCCGCGTTCGCCATTAAAGTGCCGATGTTCCCGTTCCATACCTGGCTGCCCGACGCGCACGTCCAGGCTCCCACGGCGGGGTCGATCATCCTGGCCGGGGTGCTGCTGAAGATGGGGGCGTATGGCTTTATCCGCTTTGCCATCCCCATCGCCCCCAGCGGCGCGCAGACGATGGCCGGGTTGATGATCGCGCTGTCGGTAATCGGGATCATCTATGGGGCGCTGGTCAGCATCGTCCAGACCGACCTGAAAAAGCTGGTCGCCTATTCCAGCGTGAGCCATATGGGCTTTGTCACGCTGGGGCTGTTCAGTGCGGTGGCGCTGAGTGCTAACGGGCAGGCGACGCAGGGGATTGACGGCGCGGTGGTGGTCATGCTCAGCCACGGCCTGCTCACCGGCGGCCTCTTCCTCGCGGTCGGTGTCATTTACGAGCGGCTGCACAGCCGCGAGATCAGCGCGATGGGCGGGTTGACGGCGCGGATGCCGGTTTTCGCCGCGCTGTTCGGGATCGTGATGATGGGATCGGCGGGGTTGCCCGGCCTCAGCGGGTTTGTCGGGGAGTTCCTGGTTTTGCAGGGCACCTTCCGCGGCCAGGACATGTGGTGGGTGGCGGCCATTGCCACGACGGTGATGATTTTCGCCGCCGTCTACCTCCTGTGGATGTTCCAGCGGGTGATGTTCCAGCGGCCCAAAGACAACTCGGCGCGCTTCCCCGAAGTGAACCTGCGCGAAGGGGTGTCGCTGGCCGTGCTGGTCGGACTGAGCCTGCTGTTCGGCTTCTTCCCCACCCCGGTCATCGACTTCGTTTCTTCGACCGACAAGGCGCTGCTCCACACGGTGGGCCTCGCCGCCCATGCGCCGACGATTTCGCAATTCTTGACCACGATCTTTCGTTAACGGGTGGTTGGTGGTTAGTGGTTAGTGGTTAGCGCGGATACACAGACCACGAACGACTGACCACTGACCACTGATCACTGACCACTCACCTGAGGAGCCACGATGACCGTTCCACAGCTCGACGTTAGCCTGGGTGCCCTGTTGCCGGAGGTGATTGTCACCATCCTGGCGCTGGTGCTGTTGGTGACGGACCTGTTCCTGCGCGGCAAGCAGAAGCAGACGCTGACCTGGATCAGCCTCGCCGGGTACGGGCTGGCGCTGATCGCCTGCGTGTACTACATGCTGACCATCAGCGGGACCAGCTATGCCTTTGGCACCCCGCTGCCGGGCGCGCCGTACACCGGGGCGATGGTGGTGCAGGACAGCATGGGGCTGTTCTTCCGCATGTTGGCCGTGCTGACCGGCCTGCTGGGCACGCTCTTCTCGGCCAACTATATCGAAGAACGCGGGATGCCGCTGGGCGAATATTACACGGTGCTGGCGCTGGCGACCCTGGGGGGGATGCTGGTCGGCGCGTCGGGCGACCTGATCATGATCTTCCTCGGCATCGAACTGCTCTCCATCTCCACCTACATCATGACCGGCTTCGCCCGCAACGATAAGCGGTCGAACGAGGCGTCGCTGAAATACTTCCTGCTGGGGGTGATGGCGACGGCGATCCTGGTCTACGGCATGGCCTGGCTCTACGGCATGACCGGCACGACCAACCTGGCCCAGATTTCGGTGCGGGTCAGCCAACTGGTGGCCCAGCCGACGACCAATACAGGGTTGCTGCTGGCGATTGTCCTGCTGGTGGCGGGCCTCGGCTTCAAGATCGCTGCTGTGCCCTTCCACATGTGGACCCCCGATGCTTATCAAGGCGCGCCGACCCCGGTGACGGCGATCATGTCGGTGGGGCCGAAGGCGGCGGGTTTTGCCGCGATCATGCGCATTCTGGTGGAGGCGCTCGGCCCGGCCTGGCAACTGTGGCAGCCGATTGTGATTATCCTGGCGATCCTGACCATGACGCTGGGCAACGTGGTCGCCCTGCGCCAGACCAGCGTCAAGCGGATGTTGGCCTACTCCAGCATCGCCCACACCGGCTATATCCTGGTCGGGCTGGCCTCGTTCCGCCCCGATACGGCGGTCTCCGGGCAGGCCAACGACGCGGTCGCCAGTGTGTTGTTCTACCTCTTCTCCTACGTGATCATGAACATCGGCGCGTTCGGTGTCGTCGTCTGGTTGCAGCACAACAAGGGCGCGGAGTTCCTCGACGACTTCCGCGGCCTCTCCACCTGGGCACCCGTCCCGGCGGCGCTGATGCTCGTCCTGCTCCTCTCGCTGACCGGCATCCCGCCGACCATCGGCTTCCTGGGTAAGTATTACATCTTCGTCGCCGCGTTGCGGAGCGGCCTGGGCTGGCTGGCCGTGATCGGTATGTTGAACAGCGCAGTCGCCGCCTTCTATTACCTGCGGATCATGTGGTACATGTATTTCGAGGAGCCAAAGGGCGAGCGCAAGCAAGTGCCGTCCGGTCTGCTGGTCGGCAGCATCGCCCTCTCGGTGGTGCTGGTCGTCCTGTTCTTCATCGTCGCCGGGCCGGTGCTGGACCTGGCCCGCCAGGCGTTCCCGCTGGTAGTGGGTACCGTCGCCGGGCGGTAAACCCGCACCGGCTGTGAGGGGCGCGGGACATGGTACACGACGGGTGCTATGTCCCGCGCCTTCTTTATTTTCACCATATTGCATAGGAGGCCACGACAATGCAAAGGCGCATCCAGGCATGGGGACTCGCGTTCGTACTGGTGCTGGTTGGGGTGTTGGGAGCGGTGCGGCCCGCCGCGGCGCAGGTGGGCGGGCTGCCCACGGTAAAGCAGCCGCCTTCGGCCCGGTTCGACATCCACGGCAACCTCCGGGCGGGCAGTACCGGCGGCTCCTCGTCTATCGGGGCCATCACCGCGATGATCGGCGGTGGTGGGTCGCAGTCGGGCACGAACTTGCAGGAAGATCTGACGATCTCGCTGATGCTACCCGACCTGCCCGCCCTCAGCGACCCCACCGCGCCCAGCACCGGGATCACCCTGACGACGAGCGCGATCCTGCTGGACGGGAAATATTACACCCGCACCAGCGGCCTGGGTTCTAAGGACGAGAACCAGTGGTACGTGACCGACCTGAGCACCGTGCCAGGGGCCACGGGCACGATGGGCAGCCCGCTGGGCAACCTGACCGGCGTGGACCCGGCGATGGCGGTACAGTATGCCAGCGCCTTCACCGTGCAGCCGGTGGGGAAAGAGACGATCAGCGGTGGGGCGACCACCAAATACCAGATCGATGTAGACCTGCCGAAGCTGTACGCCGCGATGGGGGTCACCCAAACCGCCGAGACGACCACGCTGATCGGGAGCAGCAAGATGGTCATGTATATGTGGGTGGGCGACAATGACCAGTACCTGTACCAGCTCCAGACGACGCTGAACAGCCAGTCCACCGACCCCCAGACGAACGTCACCACCACCCTGGCGCTGGACCTGATGATCACCTACCGGGACTTCGGCGCGGCGATCACCATCACCGCCCCGCCCAACGCCTTGCCCCTCGACCTCTCCGGCGGCGCAGCGGGCGCTATTGCCCTGCCCGGTGGCCTTGGGGCGGCGGTGCCAGGGATGCCGACGGGCACCATGACGGGGATGCCGAGCATGGTGCCGGGGATGCCCAGTGGGGTGCCCGCACCCGTCATCGCGCCGCCCTCGGTCAGCCCCGTGCCGGGGATGCCCCGCACCGGGAACAGTGACCCAACCGGAGCCGGGTATGGGTTGCTGCTGGGCCTGCTCTGCCTGAGCGCCGGGCTGCTGGCGCGGCGGCGTGGCGTGGCCGTCCGCTAGGCAAGCCGTATCCCATCGCAAGACGCGGGGAGTGGGCGCTACACGGCTCCTGCTCCCCGCGTTTTCACGTTGACACCCCAGCAAAGCAGGTGCTATACTAGGCCCACAATCACGCTTGTGAGGTGGGCCTAGTGCCTGTAGATTCATCGCAACGACGCTTGAATACGGCGGCAGCCGGGGTGTGCCGCCGGGCCGCCGGGGAGGGATGCTAGCCGTGGCAACCCCCCTCCCCCCCGGCCAAACCGGGCTACCGTTTGTCGGGACGCTGGTACCCAACCTGCGCTACCCGATCCGCACCGCCATGCGTAACTACCGCAGCTATGGCAACGTGGTGCGGATCAATTTTATGGGCTTCCACGGCGCGGTGCTGCATGGGGCGGCGGCCAACCGCTTTATCCTCGTGGACGGCCTGGACCATTTTGCCGTGGAGCCGCTCTATGAGCGCGCCGGGGCGACCTGGCTGGTCGGCAAAGGGGTGCTGTTCATTGACGACCCGGCCCACAAGCAGCAGCGCAAGCTGATCATGCCCGCCTTCCACCGCAAGCGGATCGAAGAGTACCAGCAGATCATGCGCGAGGCGACCGAACAGGTGCTGGGCGAGTGGACCCCCGGCAAGCCGCTGGATATCGCGGGTGAGATGCGCCGCCTGGCCCTGATCGTCGTCGGGCGCGCCCTGTTCAACCGCGATCTGGCGGGCGCGGCTCAGGCCTTGGGCGACGCGGTGGCGGTGCTGGTGCAGACGGTCAACGACCCTTTCCGCATCGCCTTTGCCCGCTTGCCGTTCGACGTGCCCGGCGTGGGCTACGGGGCCAGCGTGCGCAAGGCGCAGCACCAGATCCACACCGCGCTGGCCGAGATCATCGCCGAACACGAAAAGAGCGGGCTGGATACCGGCGACGTGGTCTCGATGCTGGTGGCGGCGCGGGACGAAGAAGGGGGCCGCCTGCTCCCCTTGCAGATGCGCGACCATCTGGTGACGCTGTTCGTGGCCGGGCATGAGACGAGCGCCAACGCCTTGGCCTGGACCTGCTACCTGCTGGCCCAGCACCCCCCGGTGGCGGCCAAGCTGCTGGCCGAAGTCAGCGGCGTGTTGGGTGGGGCCGCCCCCCTGCCTGCCGACCTGGAGAAACTGCCCTATTTAGAGCAGGTGGTCAAAGAGGCGTTGCGGCTCTATCCCCCCGCCTTCAGCCTCACCCGCATGGTCGTCAAGCCGTTCGACTGGGCGGGCTATACCTTCCACGACGGCGACATCATCACCTATTCGCCGTTCGTCAGCCACCGCATCCCCTCGCAGTTTGCCGACCCAGAGACGTTCCAGCCGGAGCGGTTCGATCCCGACCACGGTGAGGATCACCCGCCCTATGCTTTCATCCCCTTTGGCGGCGGCCCGCGCTCGTGCATCGGCGCACCGTTCGCCATGATGGAGATCAAGACCGTGCTGGCGATGCTCGTCCAACGCTTCCGGCTCGATCTGGTGGCCGGGCAGACGGTGGAGGCGGTGGTCCGCACCACCCTCCAGCCCCGCTACGGCATCCAGATGCGCCCCCAGCCGCAGGACGGGCAATTCACCCGCTCACCCGCCGCCGTGCAGGGCAACGTCGTCGCGGCCATGCCTGGCCCACCATGACGAAAGGATGAAGGATGAATTAAAAAGTAAGAAAGGGCGCTTGCTCAAACTCTGGTGCTCTGCTGATTCGTCCTTCTTACTTCTTACTTCATCCTTCTTAATTTAATTTTGAAAGGATCCGCGATGGCGAATGACCCGAGCTTACCGATCCGCCGGTTGACCTTATATAAGCATGGCGTGGGGTTTGTGGAGCGCCAGGGCACCGTGCAGGGCGAGGAGGTGCAACTGATCTTCCGGGCCGACGAGGTGAACGACGCGCTGAAAAGCCTGCTGGTGTTGGACCGCCAGGGTGGACAGATCATGGGCATCCATTACCAGACCCCCGCCGATCAGGATGCGCGGCTGGCCGAAAGCCCGATCAAGCTGTCGCCGGAACACAGCTTGCTCGACCTGCTGCGGAGCCTGCGCGGCTGGTCCGTCCGGCTGGTGCTGGGCGAGGGCACAAAAGCCGAGACGCGCCAGGGGCGGCTGCTGGGGGTGGAGGGGGCCGACGACAGCCCTGTGCGCCGGGCGCTGGTCACGCTGCTGGAGGACGAAAGCGGGGCCGTGATCGTGCTGCCGTTGAACGAGGTGCGGCAGGTGTTCTTGCTGGAGGACCGCGCCGGGCAAGACCTGCGCTACTTCCTCGACACCAGCCGCAGCGAGGAGGCGCATCGCCCGGTCACTGTCCGGCTCAGCCCCGGCGAACACGACCTGACCGTCTCTTACCTCGTGCCCAGCCCCACCTGGCGGGTCAGCTACCGGCTGGTGGCCGAGTCGGAGAAGGCCGACGCTGCGCCCGCCCCGTCCGATGCGCCCGCCCCGCGCACCGGCAAGCTGCTCCTGCAAGGGTGGGGGCTATTCGAGAACCGGTTGGAAGAGGACCTGGAAGATGTGCGGGTGACGCTGGTCGCCGGGCAGCCGATTTCGTTTATCTACGACCTGGCCTCGTCGCACATCCCCGACCGCCCGGTGGTGCAGGATGCGGCCCGCATTGCCGCCGCCCCGGTGGAGTTCGAGGGCGCATCG
The DNA here is from genome assembly GCA_038239755.1 of Chloroflexia bacterium. GTDB lineage: Bacteria > Chloroflexota > Chloroflexia > QHBQ01 > JAICKM01 > JBBSAN01. The sequence continues at coordinate 9,467 of JBBSEL010000060.1, forward strand.
GTCGGGTACGCCCCCGACGACATAGCCCCCGCCGCAGGTGGCCGGATGCGCAAGGCGATGGCCTTTGGCGCGGCGGCCCCGATGATGGCGATGGCCGAAGCCGCCCCGATGCCTCAGCAGCCCTCCATTGACGCACTGGCTCAGCAAGGGGCGGGGGCCACCGGGGGCGACCTGGGCGAACTGTTCCAGTATCAGGTGGTGGCTCCGGTGACGGTCAAGCGGGGGTCCAGCGCCCTCGTGCCGATCCTGAGCAGCCAGCTCTCCTACCGCCGCGAACTGCTCTACAACCAGCAGAAGATGCCGGATCACCCGGTAGCGGCGTTCCGCTTCAACAACGAGACCGGGCTGGTGCTGGAGCGCGGCCCGGTGACGGTGCTGGAAGATGGCGACTACCACGGCGAGGCGATGGTCTCGTTCATCAAGGAGGGCGGCGAGGTCTACCTGGCCTTCTCGGTGGAACTGGGGATCAAGGTGACCCAGGACAGCAACACCCGCACCGAGAC
>JBBSEL010000061.1:0-9919 GCA_038239755.1 Chloroflexia bacterium
TCCTGCTGAACACCCCGCAATTGGACCCCTTGCAGGCGTGCGCCAGCTATCCGTGGATTGCGGGCAACACCCTGGTAACCGTGCGGGGAGCCGCGACGAATCCCCAGGGGGGCGACTGCACTCGGGCGCTGTGGAGCACGAATACCAGCACGAGCGGGCCGCTCTGTCAACCCACCAATCCCCTGCTCTGCCCGTCGCGTGCCGCTCCCCCGTCAAGTCCCTCCCCGCTGCCGGGCATGCCCCGCACAGGAGAGGGCGATCTCCGGGGACTGGGGGGCGGGCTGGTGCTGGCGCTGCTGATCCTGCTGGTCGGCGGGCGGCTGCGCGGGGCCAGGTCGGGCTAACAGCCAACTGCGTAACACGCGTATCCGCACCTGCGGCGAGGCGGGACGATCAACCACCGGGTGGGCAACGCCACCTGCCCGGCCAGGGTGAGGATCTGGTGGTAACTACGCTTGAAGTTGGCCGCATCCCCCACCCTGTTTGTCCCTTGCCCGGGGTGATCCTATACGGTTCCAGATTTAGATCACTCGGTGTGCGGGGCAGGGTGATTTCCACCGGGCCTTTCGCTTGAATGGTATAATAGACGCCTGCCGGAATGTAGACCGCGGGGGGCTTGCCGGAGAGGACGTTAGGCCGCCCTCCGATGTTCTCGAAGCGGGTGCTGTTTATCGCCAAGGTGGTGTTGCCCCGAGCAGCACCGCCAGGATTTCGCGTCCCCCGTGTCGCCACTATAGTTTTCGCCTTGTAATGATACCGCTGGCGAACGCGCATTGAGCGGCCTTGCCGGATAAGCCGGTCGATTTTGGTCAAATGGCCTTTCGCGGGGCTGTGCGGGCATCGGGCGCGGTCGGTTTCGGACATAAGGATCGGCAGAGACGACCCGGAGCCCTCTCTGCCGCAGGGCGGAGCCGGCTCTACAGCGCGCGCCAGAGCTAACCGCCCGAGCCGTCTTGGTCTGAGCCGTCTTGGTCGGCAGCGGCCTGCTCAGCACGGGTTCGCCAGCCGTAGCCCTACCGGCCCGGGCAGGCCCTATAGCTGGCCGACCCGGCGCCCGATCTGCCCGGTGGCGGCGAAAACCGGGACCCCTACCGCGCACTGCGTCTGCCGTGGACTGCGTGGCGCGGCAGTATAGCTGTGCCGCGCATTGGCCGTCTCTGAAGTTGAGCCGCCGAAAGGTATGTGCCGTGGAATCCGGTCGCTAACGGCTGCGGCTCAACAGCAACTCACCTGGAGAATAATTTTGAGAACCCGTTCCTTCTTCGCGCTGCCCCAAGATAGGGAGCTCCCGTTCGTCAGGGGAGTCCGGCCCGCGGCGGCACCAGCGGTGCACCACCCCTGCCGCCGCGCCCCGCACCTCGCGGGGCGCCTGGGTCCCCTGGCCCTGTTCGCCCTCTTAAGCGCGATCTTCCTCTGGCAGCCCCTCGTAACCGGTGAGACCTTCTTACCAACCGAACTGAGCTTCCACTACGACCCCGTGTGGCAGGCCCAGGAGCGCCCGCCGCTTCGTCCCGTCGCCCAGAACCCGCTCCTGTCCGATGTCTCTTACTATTATTATCCGTATGCCCACTTTGCGATGGACCGGTTACGCAGCGGCCACTTCCCGCTCTGGAACCCTTATATCCTCGCTGGCGCGCCCTTTTTTGCGGCGACGCAGGCCGCCGTGCTGGACCCCATTAATCTGCTCAGCGCCCTGGCGGGACCGGCGGCCTATTGGACCGGGGCCGCCTGGCTGCGCCTGACCTTGCTGGGTTGGACCATGTATGGGCTGCTGCGGGCCCTGGGCCGGAGTCGGGTGGCCGGGTTGGGGGCGGGCAGCGTTTTCATGATCTGCGGGTTCGTGGTGGTGTGGTTGAACTACAGTGTGGTCACCACGCTGGCGTGGCTGCCGGGCTTGTTTTGGGCGACGACACGCCTGCTGCAAACCGGGCGGCCCGCCTGGCTGGTGGGGACGGCCTTCGCCTGGGCCGGGATCTTGTTCGGCGGGCATCCCGAAACCCAGTTCTTGATCGGGGGGTTTTGGGCAGCCTACAGCCTCTATAGTGTCCAGACCCGGCCCTGGGCGTGGGCTGGCCCAACCACACACCGGCTCGCCCGGCTGGGGGGCGCGGCGCTCGGCGGCTTGGGCTTAGCCAGCGTGCAGTGGGTGCCCTTTGTGCTGTTCCTCCAGCACAGTAGCGCCCCGGTGGCGCGCGCCGTTCCGGTTGCCCCCTTTGATCTGAGTAAAATGGTGCTCCGCCTGCTGGTGCTGGGCTTCCCCAACTTTACCGGTACGCCGCTGGAGCAGAACTATTGGGTGCCCGCCTGGCTCAACTTCAACGAGCAGACGGGCTATATCGGGTTGTTGGCGATGGGGCTGGCCGGTGTCGGGGGCGTCTATTGGGTCCGGCGGGACCGGTTGGTGCTGTTCTGGGCGGCGAGTGCCGCGATCGCCCTCTTGCTGGCGAGCCGGGCCCCGGGCTTCCATCTGATTAAGCTGCTCCCGCTGTTCAATGTCGGCCATGGAGTGCGCTGGCTCCTCATCTGGAGCTTTTGCGGCGCGGTGCTGGCCGGGTATGGGCTGGATGCGCTCGGGCGCTGCGGCCCGCGGACGTCCGGCCTGCGCGCCACCAGTTGGGGCTTCGTCGGCGCAGCCCTGCTCGCGCTGGGGTTTCTCGTGCTCAGCTATCTGGGGCTACAAGTCACGCCGTGGGAGCGCCTCTGGCAGCCGGTGCGGGATCATCTCAGCCTGGGCCACTTATTCGCGCCAGAGCATCCGACCCTCTATGAGCCGGTCCTGTTCCTGGCCGCAGGGGCGGGCGTCGTGCTGGCCCGCTGGCGCGGCTGGCTGCGGGCCAGCACGGTCGCCACCCTGCTGATCATGCTGCTCTATGCGGACCTGTGGACCTTCGGCAGTCGCTATAACCCGGTGGTGCCGCCCGAGCGGATCTACCCGCCAAACGCGGCCCTCCGGTATCTGACGACGCATCTCGGCCACGAGCGGCTGATTGGCACGCGGAACGCCCTGCGCCCGAACGTGGCGATGGTGTTCGCGTTGCGGGATCTGCGGGGCTATGAGGATGTGATCGATGCGCAATTTGACGGCTTATATGGGCCGGTGCTGGCGCGGCTGGGCGAAGTGCAGGGAACGGAGGTGGAGTTGACGCGGGACCAGCAGCGGCTGTTGTCGGTCGCGGCGGTGCGCTACGTCCTGACGCCCCGGCGCCCCCGGGTGGCCGGGCAGCCAAGCGCCTATCACTGGGTGGAGGAAGCCGGGCGGGTGGCGCTCTACGAGAACCTGGATGCGTTACCCCGCGCCTATGTGGTCTTCCAGGCCACGGTCCAGCCGAACCCGGCCAGCGCCGTGACTGCCCTGCTCGCGCCGCGCCACGACCCGCACCAGACGGTCATCGTGGGCGCGGGGGGCACGCCCCTGAGCGGACCGCCGCTGGCGGCTGGGGCCATTCCTGTACGCTGGGTGCAAGATGACCCCGAGCAGATTGAACTGGCCGCCGCCCTGCCGGCGCCGGGCTACCTGGTGTTGAGTGACACGTATATGCCCGGGTGGCGGGCGACGGTGGATGGACAGCCCGCGCCTTTGCTACAGGCGAATGGCGTCTACCGTGCCGTCGCGTTGCCGCGGGGGTCGCATCAAGTGCGGTTTACGTATCAGCCCCCGGAGGTCGGCGCCAGTGCCGCCCTCAGTGGCGGCACCCTGCTCGTGCTGCTCGGTTGGCTCGGCGTAACGTGGTGGCGGGGCCGCCCGCACCGGTGACAAAGAGCGGGCAGCCGCCCGCGGGCGGTAGTGCCCACTTGCGAGGCCGGGTTGCCGGATGGCCCGGCCTTTGTATAATAGGCCCATGACTACCCAGTAGGGTGCGAAAAACGCATCCGTTCTGATTAGCGGTGTTTGCCCACCCCAAGGATTCGGTAAATTAGAACGGATGTATTTACCGCACCCTACAGGCACCGAGCAGCCGATGCCCGCGCAGGGCCAGGCTGAATAGCAGCAGATCGCCGACCGTCGAGTACCCGCCGCCCGCCGGACTGCCCCGCCCCGCCAGCCACGCGCCATTATCCTGGTCCTGCGTGTAGCCCCGCGCCAGGTTCGGGATCGCCTCGTCGCGGCCATACGACTCGCTATCGCGCATCCCGACTGGCGCGTAGATCTGGTTGCGCACATACGCATAATAGCTTTGGCCGGTGACCGCTTCAATGATCGCGCCGAGCACCACAAAGGCGGAGTTACTGTAGGCCCACTGGCTCCCCGGCGGGAACGCCAGCGGTTGGCCGGCAATCAAAGGCAGGAGATCGTCCACCCGGCGCAGCGTCGCGTGCGTTGCGCGGTAGTGGGCGTCGTCCAGGTAGTTGCCCAGGCCAGAGGTGTGGGTCAGTAACTGGTGGATCGTCACCTGGCCGGTCCCGTCCGCGGGCCAGGCGGGGAGATACTGCTCGATCGCATCCTGAAACGCCAATTGGCCCTGCTCGGCCAGTTGGGCAATGGCCACGGCGGTGAACATCTTGCTCAGAGAGCCGAGGTTAAACTTGGTATCCAGGCGGTTGGGAAGATGGCGGGCTTGATCGGCCCATCCATGGGCCACGGCGAAGAGCGGCGTAGCCGCCTGGGCCACCAGCACGCAGCCCGAGAAGCGCCCGGCCTGGGCCTGTTGGTCCAGGAACTGCGCGAAGGGGCCGTCCGGCACTAGATCGGGCGGGCGGGCGGGGAAAATGTCGCTCATCAGGTTCCGCTCCTCTGTTAAACGGCCACCCGGTGCGCCCAGCCCGGGACAGAATAGCCCACGAGGGCGCTAGCGGCACCGGGCAGCCCGCGCTATGATTCACCCCCGACTGTTGGTCGCACCCGAACCCGTGGGCAAACAGCAGCGGCTGCGTGCCCCGACCAAAGACCCGCACATTGTTCCGCGCGAGCACATCCTGCTGCATACTCGTCCTCCATCCATACGCTTGTCTGAGCCGCCAAGCCCGAAGCGGTCGCCCCGTTTACCGCAACGGCCTTAGCTAATTCTCAGGTAGCAGGCCAGCCCCCGCGCCGCAGCGCGGGGCCTCCGCACGGAGCTACGGGCCAGCGGCCCAGAGCGGTCGGACAGGATGCTGGCTGGTGCCTGGCCGACGCAAGCACCAATCCCCGCGGCGACCCGCAAAGTAGACACCCGACCCTGCCGCTCCAAGTGATCCCCGTCGGGATGTTATAGCATCAGGAACGGAACGGGCGGGGCGCGGTGTGTTTAGCCGCTGTTGCACAAACGGTGCCATAGGAGGAGCAAACCCCTACGCTCCCAACGCGACAGACGGAGTGCGCGCACCATAGGATTGCTGGTTTCGTGGGAGTTAGTCGCCCCACTGCGTGATCTGGTCAGCCTGGCTCTGGCCGTTACTCCGTATAGTACGTTCATGAGCGGCTACGAGGTGCTCGGCCAACCGCCGCACGCCATCACCGGGGACGTACCTATTTGACCGAGCCGGCCAGCAGGCCCTGAACGAAGTAGCGCTGGAGGCTGAAGAACACGAGGACCGGCACGATCATGAGCACGAAGGCTCCGGCGCTGAGCAAGTGCCACTCCGTGCCGTAGGTTGACAGTAGGTTGCTGATGCTCACCGTGAGGGGCCGCGCCGTCGGGTTCTGGATAAAGACCAGCGCCATCAACAGATCGTTCCAGACCCCCAAAAACTGGAAGATGGTGAGCGAGGCCAGCGCGGGCACCGAGAGGGGCAGGATCAGGCGGAAAAAGATGCCCAGGTTGCTGGCGCCGTCAATGCGCGCCGATTCGATCAGGTCGGCGGGGAGGAGGACGAAGAAGTTGCGCAGCAGGAAGATGGCGAAAGGCAGGCCGAACGCGGTATGCGCCAGCCAGATGCCTGCGTAGGACTGGGTCAGGTGCAGGGGGTTGAGCAGTTGCAACACCGGTACGAAGGTCATCTGGATTGGGACGACCAGCAAGGCGACGATACCGAGGAACAGCGCATCGCGGCCTGGGAAGCGGATCCAGGCGAAGGCGAAGGCGGCCAGCGCCCCCAGCAGCACTGGCAAGACTGTGGCCGGCACGCTGATGTAGAGGCTGTTCAGGAAGGCCTGGCCCATTCCCTGTGACTGGAGCACCTCGATATAGTTTTGCAGCGTGAGGGTTCCGGTCTGGAGCACTGTCCACCAGCCGGAGGAGCCAATATTGGGCCGGGGCCGGAACGAGGTGATCAGCAGGCCCACCGAGGGCACCAGCCAGATCAGGGTGATCAGCAGCAGGGCCAGGTGCAGCAGCCCGCGGCCCAACAGGAAGGTGGCCCACTCGCCCGTCGTGCGGCGAACCGTGAGGGCGGCCTGGCGCTCGGTTTGCTTCCGGTCGGCAACATTGGTCGTCATCGGCTCACCCCTTCGGTGCGGAAGCGCCGGATGTTGAGCAGCATGATCGGGATGATCAGCACCAGCAGGATGACCGCCACGGCGGAGCCATAGCCCGCGCGTCCTCCCTGGAAGGTTTCGGCATACATGCTGTAGGCGATCACCCGGCTGCTCCCCTGCGGCCCACCCTGAGTCATAATGTAGATGATGTCAAACACCTTCAGCACCCAGATCACCAGGGTGACGGTGACGACCGAGATCGGCAGGCTCAACATCGGCAGGGTCAGATAGCGGAAGATCCGCCCTTCGGTCGCGCCGTCTACCCGCGCCGCCTCCAGCACCTCGGCAGGGATGCCTTTCAGCGCCGCCGAGATGACGACCATGGCAAAGCCGGTCTGCGCCCAGGCGTTGGCAATGATCACGGCGTAGTTGACCGTGGCGCTGCGGCCCGTCCAGGCCACCGGATCGAACTGGGGATTGATGCTGGTCAGCAAGGCGTTCAGCAACCCGATATGTTTGTCCGGGCTATAGACAAACAACCAGATGATGCCGACCGCCGTGGCCGCGATCGCCATCGGCAGGAAGACGACCGTCTTCACCAACCGTTCGTAGCGGACCCGATCCGACAGCACAGCGATGATCAAGCCCAGGCCTACACAGAGTGCGGTGTTCAGGATGATCCAGAGGACATTGTTGAATACCGCGCCCGACGGCGGGAACCGGGTCAGATCGAGGAACAGCCGGTCGTGGGTAAACAGATTGACGTAGTTCTGGAAGCCGACCCATTCGCTGAACTTCAGCCCGCGCCCGGTATTAAAGCTGAGGGCGATTGTCCAGATCGTGGGGTAAACCAGGAAGACGACCAGAAAAAGGAGGGCGGGCAGGGCGAACAGGACGCCCTGGATGGCCTGGCGGCGCGAGTACATCGACTGCTACCTCCTCGGTAGGCCGGGTGCGAGAGGCAGCGAATGCCCCATCTCCCACCCGGCCCGCCGCAGTGGGCTTACCGCTTGAACTCCTGCGCGGCTTTGACCTCAAAGTCCGCGAGGATGCGCGGGATATCGTCCGGGTTGGTGACCATGCCCTGGAGCGCCGCCCCCCAGTCATCGGCCAGGTTGCCCGGCAGTTGGTCCGAGCCATCGAAGCGGAAGACGGTGGCGGCGGCCACCTGGGCCGCCTCTTTCCGGGCCAGGTCGTTCGGATAGACCGCCGGGTCCACCTGCTTGTTCGGCGACACGATCGCGCCGGTCTTAGCCCAGGTTTCGCCCGCTTCCTTGCTGATCATGTACTTCACAAAGGCGCGGACCTGGGGATTATCGGTGAAGGCCACCAGCAGGTCGCCGCCGCCGATGAGCGGGCTGCCGTACTGCGGGTCAATAGTCGGGAAGGGGAAGAAGTCGATATTGGTCCCGACCTTCATGTCCTTGTTCACGTCACCGAGGGCGATGCCGCCGACAAAGCCGCCTTCAAAGTACATCTCAGCGTCGGCGTTGGTGCCGTAGACGCGCCCGATGCCGTCCGTGAACTTGGTGCCGAGCACGCCTTCGCGTCCCCCCGCCACGTACTTGTCATTGGCGACGATAGAGGTCATCTGCTGTGCGGCCTTGGCGACCGACGGGTCGGTGAAGGGCAGCTTGCCGGTCTGGAACAACTCGGTATACTTGTCCGGCCCGGCGGTGCGGACGTAGACATTCTCGAACCAGTCGGTGAGCGTCCATGAGTCGCCGCCACCGACCGCCCACGGCTTCTTGCCCGCCGCTGCGATTTTATCGCTGATGGAGATCATCTCAGCCCAGGTCTTCGGCGGGGTGAGGCTCATCGCAGTGAAATGGTCGGGATGATACCAGACGGTGCTCTTGGAGTTCGCTTTGACGGCGATGCCGTAGAGCTTGCTGTCTACGGTGCCCAGGTCTTTCCAGGCCTGGCTGTAGCCTGCGTCAATGTCCGCGGCGCTAATGCCCAGGTCGGTCAGAACCTTGAGCGAGCCTTCGCGGGCCAGGTCGCCCATGACGCCGGGGCGGGGAACAATCGCCACCATCGGCGGGCTACCACCGGCGATCATCGTCCGCAGCGCGGGCACAAAGTCGCGGGCTTGAATAAACTGGGTGGGGTGGCCGGTGGCCGCTGTGTAGCCGTCCAACACCTTCTGGAAAGCGGTCAATTCGCTGGCCCCCCACAGCGAGAGCACCGTCAGCGTGTCCGGGCCAGTCGCGCCGGAGACGACGAGTGTGTTGGTCGGGGCGGCTGCCGCTGCCGTGGTGTTGGTCGGGGCCGCCGCCGCCGTGGTGTTGGTCGGGGCGGCTGCCGCTGCCGTGGTGTTGGTCGGGGCGGCGACCGGGGCCGTGGTGGGCGCGGCGACCGGGATGGCTGTGGGGGTCTCACCACAGGCGGCCAGCACCAGGGACAGTACGACGAAGATCGCGCACAGGTTGAAGCGTTTGCTTGTCATGATCTTTCCTCCATTGGATCGCTCATTGAATCGCTTCCTCACGGGTTGCCAATCGCGTAAGGCTCTACAGTAGATTGTAAGGTATGCGCGGATCACCTCCTTGGTCCCGGGGATCGGGGCGTCCCCCCCCGCCTGCTTGCCAGCAGAGATGCCCGCTCGCCGCGTAGCAAGGTCAGCATAGAGCGTGTCGCTATTATATACCTAAAAGCACGGGTTGTGTACAAGAAAGGAGGGTGTTCAGGGCCTGCTGCATGTCAGGTGGGCGGCGGGGCAACCCATAATGGAGCCAGCAGAAGCGTCTGAGTTTTTCATACAGAACAGAGGATGCACACTGGGCTGTGCATCCTCCGCTTCCCACATTATGACGGCTACTTGGTCGCTCCGGCAGCCGGGGTGGCGGGGGTCTCTGGACCCCCAGTATCGGGATCTTGCTGATCGCCTTCCTGCACGTTATCCGTATCCGGCCCACCAGGCAGCTCGTTGTCAACGCCCGCCGGGCCGCCGGTGGTGGCACCCTGCTGGTCACCGACTTGCTCTTGCACATTGTTCGTGTCCGGCCCGGCGACCTCGGTTGGCTCCGGGGTGCCGCCCACTGCCGTCGGTTCGGCAACTTCGGTCGGCTCCGGTGTACCGGCAACCTGAGTCGGCTCGGCCACTGCGGTGGGCTGCGGTGTGGCGGTCGCCGCTTGGGCAATGACCTGACGCTGTGGTTGGAACACCTGAACAAGCGTCTGCGCGGGTGTAACGTGCGAAAAGTGCATCTGGCCGGTCATCATCCTCAAGCCGCGTCACGATAGTAGTCATGGACGATGCCGCCCAGCACGTCCCGGCATTTCACTGGACCTTCTACATGGCAGCGGTCGCTGGGTATGGGGCAGCGCTGCTCCATACCCTGATGCGGTCGGCAGCGGTTGTAATAAGCAAGGTATACGACACTAGCGTATCAGCGAGTGATGAAATGATTATTTGCCCTAATATTAGCCCAATTATGGGGCACATAACGGTTCAGCCTGTTGAAAAACTCCCTACTTGCCAAATCGGCGCTTTCGCAGTAGGCTATTGCCATGTAACCGTTCCAAAGGAGACTGCCTCGCGATGATGGGAATCAAAACGCGGAGCTTCGCGCCGCTGGTTCA
>JBBSEL010000062.1:0-9904 GCA_038239755.1 Chloroflexia bacterium
CAGGGCACCTTCTCGATGGAGTTCGACCGCTATGAGCAAGTGCCCGCGCATCTGCTCGCCGGGATCGTCGAAGCTGCCCACGCGGCCCACGCCGAGAAGGTCGCCGCCGCCCACGCGCACTAAGGGGTTGGGGGCTGGTGTTCCTACCCTTAAGAATTGGGTTAGGCATTGTGATATAATGGCTGAGGGCACAGCACCCCAGTGCCCTCAGCTATTTCACTTTCGGAAAGGAGGTATTTGATATGGCAATGGCAGAAAGTGTTACCGAGGAGACCGCTATCGCTCTCCCAAAAACCTTGCTTGCCGAGATGGAAGAGTTGGCCCTGACATTGGCTATCTCCCGTGATGACCTCGTTAAACTTGCTGTCCAGCGCTTTATCAGGTGGCAGCAGACCGAACAACTGCGTGCTGAGCTAGATGGGGTGTATACGGATGGGCCAGATGCCGATGAACAGATGGTGTTGGACGCCATGTGGGAACATCAGCGGCGAGTTATATTAGAGAATACCTGACAAGTGAAACAAGGTGACTTGTTCTGGATCGATCTAGGCCCCCCATTTGGCTCCGAACCGGGCTACCGGCGACCCTGTGTTGTGGTACAGAACGATGCTGTGAATGGCACTCGTATTAACACCGCTATTATTTGCCTGTTGACTTCTAATCTCAAACGCGCCGAAGTAGGTGCTAATGTCCTGCTGCTTCCTGGAGAAGGTGACTTGCCCCAGCAGAGCGTCGTCAATGGTACACAATTGTTCACGGTAGACAGACGCCGTCTGGAAGAGAAAATCGGTACGCTGTCTCGACAGCGGATGCGGCAAATTGTTGAACGTATTGCCCGCGTATTGGAACCTAGCAATTTCGAGGAAGCTACAGAGGACTAAGTTACCCAACTTGCAGCGAATGTCAGGGCCGGAGGACACCCCTCCGGCCCTTCGTTATGCCTCTTGGGGGACTAGCGTCCGCGCTCGCAGCGCCTTGAGCGCCGCGATTTCGCCGACGTGGCCGAAGCAGCCGGGGATCAGCATCTTGATCCAGGTGTAACGCGGGTATTTGCTGCCGAAGCCGGGGGTGGGTTCGGCGAGGCCGTCGAGGGACAGGGCCAGTAGTTGCTCCTGAAGGACGGCGCAGACCGGGTCAAGATAGGCCAGTAGATCGGCGGCGGCGAGGGTGGGGATGGCGGCGACCTCGGCCTGGGTGTAGCCGGTGATGGCCCCCACACCGCGATAGCCGATCCCCTGCGGATCATAGTCGGTTTGCGCGGCCCAACCCGCCGTGTGCCAGATCTCGTCGGTGGCGGGGCGGTTCTGGAGGATCTGCACCCCCAGCACGTCCAGCCAGCGGGCCACATGCCAGACCGTCACCCCGATGCTGTTCCCTTCGGCATCGGGCTGCCAGGCCAGCGCCGCAGCGTCCAGATCGGCAATCTCGTCGCGTAGGTCGGCGGCGAGCTTCGCCACCCAATCGGCCAGTAATTCGACATCACGCATGTTCGGCTCCTTTACGCTGGGATAGAGGACTCAGCCGGGGCCGTGGCCGAGCCGATCACACTCGCCTCTTCCTCGCGCATCCGTGCCTGGGTGTGGAACCAGACGACGCTCATCAGGCCGACCAGCAGCCAGAAGGTGAGGGCGAGGTCTTGATAGAAATAGGCCATGTCGAGCAGGCCGTGGACGACGAAGTCGGTCATCGCGGCGATCAGGGCCAGGGTGACCGCCCCCAGCACCGTCCCGGCGTAGCGGCGGTAGGCCCGTAGCCCGCTGAGGAAGAAGGCGCTGAGGATAGCGAGGATCGTCGCCAGGCCCCAGATGCCTAGGCGCAGCCAGAAATCGAGCAAGAAGTTGTGCGGGTGCGACACGGTGAGGAAGCGCAGGTTGGGGATGCCGTACTTCGGGTCTTGATAGAGGAATTGGTCCAGGCCGATCCCGGTCAGCTTGTGGTCGCGGATCACCCGCAAGGCCCCTTGCCAGATGATGATCCGGCTGGTGCCCGTGCCGCTGTCCGAGCCGAACAGGCTGAACAGCCGCTCCACCCCGCGGAAGATGTAGAGGACCGGGATCAGGGCCACCGCCAGCACGCCCAGCCCGATCAGCAGCGCCCGGTTGCGCGTGACCAGCACGACCACCACCATCGCCGCCGCCACGCCGAGCCAGGCCCCCCGCGCAAAGCTGGTGATCATTCCCGCCGCGATGGGGATCGCCAGCAGGGCATAGGCCCAGCGCCAGCGCCGCCAGCGTTCCTGATCACGCGGCAGGAAGAGGGCCAGCACCAGCGCCAGCGGCAGCGCCCGGCCCATGAAGATGCCGAACGCCGTGGCCCCCGGCCAGACCCCCGTGGCCCGGCCCACACCCTCCATGCTCCACGTTTCGCCGTAAAGGAACTGCTGCGCTCCGATGCTCCCACCCACGGCGGCGGCGATCAGGAAGGCGTTGATCGCCCGCAGCACGTCGTCTTCGCTGCGGACGAAGCGGGCGATCAGGGCGAAGAACAGCAGGGGTTCGACGATCATCCAGCGGAACTCGCGCAGGGCGGTGTCGCGGTGGATCAGCGGCGGCAGGATCAGGGAGAGCACACCGACGAGGAGGAAAGCGATAGCGGCCCAGGCAAACGGCCAGGTCAGCACCGCCCAGACGGCCCGCCAGAGCCGTTGCCCCAGGCTCGCCGCCTCCACGATGCCGCCCCGGTCCACCGTCTGCGCCCCGCGCACCAGCCGCACGCCGTCGTGGATCACCCAGGCGGCGATGGCGGCGACGATGATAAACTCGGCCAGCGGGAAGTAGAGCGTGCGCGCCCCGATCTCGAAGCTGCGCGAGCGATAGAAGAGGGGGATGGCGAGGGCGATGCAGGCGATGGTCAGCTTGGGCCGCCACACCGCCAGGGCGAAGAACAACACCCCGCCGATAGCCGCCGGGATCAGCCCGCTGGTGAAATAATAGATCCCCAGCGCGAGGAGCATCCCGGCCAGCACGGCGTTGTCGGACTGGAGCCAGCTATTGGCCCGCGCTGCCAGCAGGCCCGAATCGGCGCGGGGCAGGGGGGTGGCGCTCGGCGGCAGGGTAGCCTGACGGCTGGCGAGGGGTTGGGGGTTGGTGGGAGACTGGCTCATAAGTTTGTTATGGTTGTTGTTGGCCCGTAGCGACCCGACGCCCGACCCGCACGCCTACGCCCCGGATGCCGCCCGGCAAGAAGAGCAAGACCAGCCCGGCGAACATCAGCGCCAGCAGGCCCAACGTCACCGCCCCGGCGATCAGCGAGCGGTTGCCCGCCAGCGGTTGGTCGGGCGCGGCGGCCACTTCCAGCATCTGGGCGTCGTAGCGGCGCAGGGCGCTATAGTAGCCGTCGTGTTCCCAGGCGATGGTCGGCACCATCAACCCGGCATCCCAGATCGGGTCGGCGGCAGTGGCAGCGCGTTCGACCGCGTCTGCCGGGTCGGGGGCCGTCCCCACGGCGGCAGCGGCGGCTTCCAGGTCGCTGACGTTGCGGTCGACCTCGGTGCCGGGGAAGAAGTGGAGTTCGGCTCGTTCGCCGACGGGCGGGGGATAGTGTTGCAGCCAGGAGAGGATCGACCAGGTGCCCCGGCGTAGCTCTTCGCTCCGCGCCCCCAGCGTGCGGCTGTAGGCCATCAACTGGTCGTCATACTGGCGCAGGAGGGTGAACAGGTCGTCGGACGGGTGGGCGTAGCGGGCCAGCACCCGGCCAAAGTCGGCGGCGCGGCGGGCACATTCCTGCGCCTGCTGGACGGGGGTGGCCTGTGGTCCCACGCCCTCGGCGCATTCTTCCATGATCCCGGTCGGGGTGGTGGCGGCCTTGCCCTGGCGGATCTGCGCGGCGAGATCGTGCATCTGCGTGGGGATGCCCGGCACCGACACGGTGTAGAGGTAATGCTCGAATTCGCGCTGCGCTTCCTGGTAGAGATAGCGCTGCGCGACCACCTTGCCCCGCGTGGTCACCAGTTCTTGCCGCACCGCCTCTTCGCCCGTCACCAGCGGCGGCAACGGCACCCACCGCCCCACCGCCAGCACGATCAAAGCGACGACGGCAGCGATGAGAACCGAGGCTCGCGGACTGAGGATCCTCAACCTGCCCGCCCTTCCCTCAGAAGGTTTACCTTCTTGCTTGACCATCTCAGTCCTCAGTCCTCGTTCCGTGTCGCCGTCAGGTGGACACCGACCGCCCAGGGATCGCGCTGCCGCCAGCGATCTTCGCGGTAGGCCAGCCGCCAGGTGGGCCAGAAAATGGCCCGGCTGATCCCCCGCACCACCAGCCGCTTGACCCCGGTGGCCGGGCGCGGCCCGGCCAGTTGCTCGCGCTGCCAGTAGTCGGCCAGATCGTGGATCTGGCCCATCAGGTGGAAGCTGTAGCTCAGGTCGGTGGGGGTGAGGCCGTGGCGCACGAAGATCTGAGCCAACTGCCCGGTGGTCAGGATCTGGATGTGGCCGATGTGGTCGCGCTTCCAGCGGTGGATCGGGAAGCGGCGGCTCCCGCGCAGGGTGGCGAAGAAGGTGTGCCCGTTGCCTTCGCAGGGCACGAAGCCGTGGAAGCGGCCCCCCGGCTTGAGCACACGGGCGATCTCGGCCACCGCCTGCCCCACATCGGGCACATGCTCCAGCAGGTCGAACAGCACGACGATGTCGAACGTCCGGTCGGGGTAGGGCAGGCGGAGCGCGTCGCCCCGCGTGTAGGTCATCCCACCCCCGGCGCGGCGGGCATCGTCCAGCGCGATTTGGCTGAGGTCTACGCCGTGCAAGATCAGAGCGGGGCGATAGTGGCGGAAGGCGCGCAGGTTGCGCCCGGCCCCGCACCCGATCTCCAGCAGCGTCCCGGTCGCGCCCTCCAACGCCTGGAGACAGCGTTCCAGCCGCAGCGCTGCCAGGTCGCGGGTATCCACGCGCACCTCGCCCCGCCCCTCGACGGTGCGCTCGTCCTCGTAATCAAACTCAAATTCAGGGTCGGCGGACCGCGCCCGCTCGATAGTTGTTGCGCTCAAACCTTTAACCACTCATTGCTCATTACTCATTGCTCATTGCTGTCTATGCCGGGATCGTGCGCGGGCCTGACCCGGCGATGGCGACCGCCTCGATCTCGACCAGGGCCTGGCGGGGGAGTTCGGCCACGGCTACGGTGGAGCGCGCCGGGGGTTGGGTCTTGAACGCTTCGGCGTAGACCTCGTTCATCGCCGCGAAGTCGCTCATGTGGACCAGGAAGACGGTCGTCTTGACCACATGGCGCAGGTCGGTGCCCGCCGCTTCCAGCACGGCGGACAGGTTCCGCAACGCCTGACGGGTTTGCCCGGCGATGTCGGGCGCGGTGATCTGCCCCTGCTGCGGGTCGAGGCCGATCTGCCCCGAACAGTAGACCATGTTGCCGGTGCGGATGGCCTGCGAATAGGGGCCAATCGCGCCCGGTGCCCGTTCGGTGTGGATGGTGGTTTTGTCCATAAATCTTAGCGCCCGGCAGCGGTGCGACTGGCGACCACGGCCTGGGTCAACTCCTCCAGGGTATGAAAGATATAGTCCGGCTGCATCTCGGCGGGCAGGCCGGGCACCTGATCCTCGCGGGTGACGCCGGTCAAGACCAACGCGGTGGGTAACCCCGCCCGCTTGCCCCCCCAAATATCCGTTTCGGCCCGGTCGCCCACCCCCAGCGTTGCTGCCGGGTCGGTGCCCAGCCGCGCCCGCGCCAGGTTGTATAACGCCGGTTCCGGCTTGCCCAGCACCACGTCGGGCGCACGCCCGGTGGTGGTTTGCAGCGCGGCAATGATCGCCCCCGCGCCGGGCCAGGCCTCGCCGCCCTCGGTGGGCAGGCTGGCATCGGTGTTGGTGGCGATGAACTGCGCCCCGCGCTCGATGGCGACCGCCGCGATCCGCAGCTTGTCATAGGTCAGGCCGGGATCCAGCCCGACCAGCACATAGTCGGGGCGCTCCTCGTCCCAGGTCACCCCTGGCAGCGCCAGCAGCGCCGACCGGAAGCTCTCCGTGCCCAGGCAATAGACCCGTGCGCCCCCCGGCGCGTGTTCCCCCACCCAGGCCACCGTGGCCGACGCCGAGGTGAGAATCCACGATTCGGGGACGGTGATCCCCATGCGGGCCAGCTTCGCCGCCACCTCTGCCGGGCTGCGGGTGGCGTTGTTCGTCGCCAGTATAACCGAAATCCCGGCCTCGCGTAAAGCGGGGAAGAGCGCCGCCGCCCCCGGCAACGGCTCGTCGCCCCGGTACAGCACCCCGTCCATATCCAGCACCAGGGCATCAATCGGATGGTTCAGGTTCACAGGCAGTCTGTCACTCCTTGATCAAAGTTCCCACAGTAGAACGCCGGATCGCCCTCACACATCACGCATCTTGGCCTACTCCGGTTCCACCCCGCCGCCCGGCGGGTCGGTGGGCGCGTCCACCCTCGGCGTGGCAGCGGGCACGGGGCTGGGGTGGTGAGGCGGGGTGGTGCTGTTGCCGTGGCCGAAGAGTCGCTGGTGCCGTTCCAGGCGCTCCAGAATATGGAGCATGACCTGATCTTGCCGTTCCAGGTGGGCGATGATCGCCCGGATCTCGTCCTCGGCCACCCGGTTCACCCGGAAATCTTCTTCGGCGGTAATCCGGTCCTTGGCGTTCTGGCGGTTCTGGCTCATCATAATGATCGGGCCGGAGTAGGCGGCCTGGAATGACAGGGCCAGGTTGAGCAGGATAAAGGGGTAGGGGTCCCAGTGCTGCACCCAGGCGACCACGTTGAGGATGATCCAGAAGGTCAGGATCACGCTCTGGGTGATGATGAACGGCCAGGAGCCGATCAGGGCGGCCACCTGGTCGGCAATGCGCTGGCCGGGGGTTAGCTTATCCTGCTCCAGTTTGTTGACGTTGCGGATCTCTGCCGGTTTAGGGAAAGGGCGGGGACCGAGCACCTGTTCCAGTTGGTCTTCCAGCCCGGCGACCGCGCGCAGAATATCATCTGAGATACCTGATCCGTTGTCTATTGGGGATGGCTGGGGCGCGGTGGGGATTGCTGGTTGGGCCATATACTACCTCCTGCATCAAATCTCCAGGCCGCGCATCGTTATCATATCGTTTTGGGCTACTCTGTGACCCCCACCGCCTCGGATGCGTATAGATCATAGGCGGTGCCGTGGCCCCGCTATTATAGCACATGGGCGCGGCAGGGCCGGGGTGCTGGCTTGGGTGGCGTGAGGTTATTGCCCCTGAAGCGGTATAAGCCCGCCTACCTACGCTGTCATCCTGAGCGCAGCGAAGGGATCCTCTCGGGGCCACTTGGTCGTCAGCAATGATCGGAATGTTGCCCTGGGCAGCACGGACCACCAACAAGATCCTGAGCGCAGCGAAGGATGACAGCGGGGTGGGGCTGGCACTGACCGTCTTTGCACACATTGGGCGATGCTGGCGCGGGTGGTGGAAGGGTGGGGATGCCCGAACAGGGCGAGCGCCGCTCGCCCCTACGCCCGCAGAGGGGGGTCGGGGTGGGCGCTTGCCGAGGGTGCCGGGTTTCGCGCCCGATCGACCCACAGGCGTGGGGTAAATGTGATACAATAGTAGAGTAGCTAGGCTGTGAGCCAGGTGGAGTGTGCGGGCATGAACTATGTGTTGGATGCGGTTCTTATTATCGTCGGATTGATATTTTTGGTCGTCGGCGTGCGGCGGGGGCCGCTGGCCGAGGGGCTGACCCTGGGTGCGATTGTGCTGGGGGCGTTGCTCATGGCCGAGTGGGGCGATGTTTGGGGCATCGACCTGGCCGAGACGATCCCGCTGGGCAGCGCCGGGGTGACGCGCTTCTTCGTCTGGCTGGCCCTGCTGATCGCGCCGCTGCTGATCATCGGCTACGGCGGGTCGGTGCTGCTGCCGCGCCTCCAGCCGCTGCGGGCCTGGCACCGGGCGCTGGGCGGGCTGCTGGGCCTGGCGAATGGGGCGGCCCTGGCCGCCTTTGTGCTGCGCGCCTGGTACTACACCGGGGCCGACCGCAACGCGACGAGCGGGCTGTTGGCCGATCCGGTGGCGGTCTTCTTCCTCAACTGGGCCGGGTGGTGGCCGCTGGTCATCTTGCTTGGCGGGGTTGGGGCGGTGCTGGCCGGGCTGGTCAGCGGGGCCTTCCGCCCACGCCGGACCACGCCACCGCTGGTGCGCCCGGCCCCCCTGGGCAGCACCCCGCCGCCCGTGGCCCCGCCGCCGATCACCATGCCGGACCCGCTGCCGACCCGTTCGGTCTCGGAGCCTTCGATCAGCAGCTCTCCGATCGCGCCGACCCGCCCAGTGCCGGTGGTGCCCACGCCGCCGCCCGCGCCCTCGGCCCCGTCCTACACGGCGACGCCGTCCAGCGCCCCGACGACCAACGGCACGGGCAACAATGTGCCCGTCGCCCCGGCCAGCGCTGGGGTTGGGCTGCGCTGCCGCACCTGTGGCAAGGCGCTGTTGCCGGGTGCCGCCTTCTGCACCAACTGTGGCACGCCGGTTGAAGTTTAAGCTGGGCGAGGAGAGACGCGCCTGTGATCAACAATAGCCGCTGGCTGCAAGTCCTCATTATCGAGCTGGTCATCATTGCTGCCCTGTTCCTGGTGCAGCAGATCGGCACCTTCCTCATGCAGTTCGCCGGGATCTGGCTGCTCTTTTTCCTCTCCTGGCTGCTCGCCTTTGCCCTGCGCCCGCTGATCCGCGCCCTGGGGCGGGGGTCCATCCCCCATCCCCTGGCCGTCTTGATCGTCTACATCGGGCTGATCTTGGTCTTTGTCGGCGTGGGCGTGGTCATCTTCCCGCAGCTCACCAACCAGTTGACCGATCTCCAGAAAAACTGGGATACCTATGCCCAGCAGGCCAACAACCTGGTGATCGAAGTGCAAAACTGGGTGCAGCAGACCACCGGGCAGAATGTGGACCTCAACCAGTTGTACCAGGAGGCCACCGCGCAGCTTCAGGCGCAGGCGGGCATGATCATCGGCAGCGCCGTCACCTGGGTGTCCACAGCGGCAAGCCTGCTGTTCAACGTCGTCCTGGTCATCTTGATCAGCCTCTACGTCGCGCTGGACGGCGATCGGCTGGGGAACAGCATGATCAAGGCGCTGCCCATCGCCTGGCGCGACGAGGCCACCCTGCTGGGCGAAAGCATCGGGCGGTCGTTCGGCGGCTTCCTGCGCGGCCAGTTGATCTTCGCCTTGATCTATGGGGTGCTCAACGCCGTGATCATGGGGCTGTTCGGCCTCGATTACGTGATTGTGGCTTCGATAGTCGCCGGGTTCTGTATGTTGATCCCGCTGGTCGGCAACTTCCTGGCCTATGCGCCCGCCGTACTGGTCGCGTTGCTCGACCCGACCAAGCCCTGGTTGCTGGTGCTGGTGGTGATGGTCATCATGCAGGGCGTGATGATGCAGGTGGTCGGCCCGCGGATCATGAGTTCGGCGGTCGGCATCCACCCGCTGTTCACCGTCATGGCGATGTTGCTGGGCGCGCAGGTGATGGGCATCTGGGGGGCGTTGTTCGGCATCCCGTTCGCCGGGGTGATCGGTCTGGTCGCCTCCAGCTTTTTCACCAAGCTCAAGGATTTCTTTAATGCCCCCGAAACGACCCCGGTCCTCGGTGTGATGGTCGCCCAGGCGGGCGGGCCGACGGACAACCTGCCCGAGTCGCCCGCGCTGCAACCGGCCTCTGCCGCTACCGGGGCCGCCTCCGCACCGTCGCCCGCCCTGGCCCCGGCGGCACGGTCGTCGGCCCTGCTGCGCGGCCTGACCCGGCTGACCAACGGCCCCCGGCGCAGTCCGCGGCGGTAGGGGCTGGGGTTGGGGGCGCGGTCAACGGATTATGGAGCGGATTACACGGATTATTGGGGGTTGGTGAGCCTGGTTGTTTGCCCCTGATCATGCTGTTACTAAAGGAGTATTGTACCGCCTTTCATGAAGCAGCCGACCCCCCGCCTCCCC
>JBBSEL010000063.1:0-9740 GCA_038239755.1 Chloroflexia bacterium
ATCAGCGCGTCCTCGGAGCCGAACATGAACTCGGCCAGCGCCTTCGCCAGTTCGGTCTTGCCGACGCCGGTGGGGCCAAGGAAGATGTAGGTGCCGATCGGGCGCTTGGGGTCTTTCAACCCGGCGCGGGCACGGCGCACCGCCTTCGCCAGCGTGGTGATCGCCTCTTCCTGGCCGATCACGCGGGTGTGCAGCGCCTCCTCCATCTTCAAGAGGCGTTCGCTCTCTTCGCCCGCGATGCGCATCAGCGGAATGCCGGTCCACATCGAGACGATCTGGGCGATATCCTCTTCGGTGACGAAGGGCTTCTCGTCGGTCTTTTCGGCTTCCCAGCCCGCTTCCATCTGGCGGATACGCTCGGCCAGGCGGCGTTCGCGTTCCACCAGTTCGGCGGCGCGAGAGAAGTCTTCGCCGTGGACGGCGGAGTCCTTGTCCTTCCGCAGCGTTTCCAGTTCCTGCATCGCCTCGCGGATGTTGGTCGGCGCGGAGCTGCGATAGAGCCGGACACGACTGGCCGCTTCATCGATCAGGTCAATGGCCTTGTCGGGCATGAAGCGGTCGGGCACATAACGGGCGGCCAGGGTGGCGGCAGCCTTCAGCGCCTCGTCGGTGATGGTCAGGTGGTGGTGGTCCTCAAAACGGCTGACCACACCGCGCAGGATGGCGAGGGTCTCTTCCACGCTCGGCTCTTCCACCTGCACCGGCTGGAAGCGACGTTCCAGGGCGGCATCGCGCTCGATATACTTGCGATACTCGTCCAGGGTCGTCGCGCCGATGGTCTGCAACTCGCCGCGAGATAGGGCGGGCTTGAGGATGTTCGCGGCATCGACCGCGCCCTCTGCCGCCCCGGCCCCGACGAGGGTGTGCATTTCGTCAATGAAGAGGATGCTCTGGCTGTCCTTCAGTTCGGCGACCACCTTCTTCAGGCGCTCCTCGAACTCGCCGCGGTACTTGGTGCCCGCGACCAGCGCCCCGATATCCAGGGCCAACACCCGCTTGCCTAGCAGCGTTTCAGGTACCTCGCCCGCGATGATCCGCTGGGCCAGCCCCTCGACGATGGCCGTCTTACCGACGCCCGGTTCGCCGATCAGGGCGGGGTTGTTCTTGGTCCGCCGCGACAGGATCTGGATGACCCGCTCGATCTCTTTCTTGCGCCCGATCACCGGGTCCAGCTTGCCGCTGGTGGCGAGGGCGGTGAGGTCGGTGGCGAGGGCATCCAGGTAGGGGGTTTTGCTGGGGCCTTTTTGCGGGCCGCCCTGCCCCTGCTGGTAGCCGCCGCTGGAATTGAGCACCTGGATGACCTGTGTGCGAACCTTCTCCAGGCTCACCCCCAGGCTTTCCAACACCCCCGCCGCGATACCTTCGCCCTCGCGGA
This sequence comes from Chloroflexia bacterium, assembly GCA_038239755.1. GTDB lineage: Bacteria > Chloroflexota > Chloroflexia > QHBQ01 > JAICKM01 > JBBSAN01. Next base: position 1,376 of record JBBSEL010000063.1, read on the forward strand.
CCAGGCCCAGCAGCAGGTGTTCGGTGCCGATGTAGTGGTGGTTCAGCCGCCGGGCCTCGTCCACCGCCAGTTCAATGACCTTCTTGGCGCGGGGAGTCAGGCCGATCTCGCCCATCACCATGCGGTCGCCCCGCCCGATGATGAACTCGACCGCGCTGCGCACCTTGGGTAGTTCGATGCCCAGGTTGGCAAGCACCCGCGCGGCGACCCCATCCCCTTCGCGCACCAGTCCGAGCAAGATGTGCTCGGTGCCGATGTAATTGTGGTTAAAGCGTTGGGCTTCTTCGTTCGCCAGCGTCAGCACCTTGCGGGCGCGCTCGGTAAACTTATCGAATTTATCTCCGGCCATGATCGTCTCCCGTTTTAAGAACAAAAAGCTCCCCAAAAGATGGGGAGCATGAGTGCAGGCGTTGTGGGCAACGCTAGTTAAGAAAGAAGAATCAATGAAGAATTAAGAAGGTGAGGATGCATAGACAAATCAAGATAGCTTCTTAATTCTTAATTTTTCTTCCAACTTTCTCGTGCGGTGACGCCCGGTCTTGGTTAGGGCGGCGCTGCTTGCACAGCGCCGTCCCACCCCATCTGACTGCTATGAAGTTGCGCTTTCGGCGTCCGACCCGTCGTCATCACTGGCGGGGGTCTCCGTCGCGTCAGGTCCCGGTCCTGCGGGGGCAGCGGTGGTGTCATCCGTCGCGGCGTCTTGGGCCAGGCCGGTGGCTTCCGCCATCCCTGTTTGCATGTCGGTATAAGCAGGAGCCGGGGCGGCTTCGGCATCTTGGGCCGGGCCGGTGGCTTCCGCCATATCCGCTTGCGTATCGGTGTAAGCAGGGGCCGGGGCGGCTTCGGCATCTTGGGCCGGGCCGGTGGCTTCTGCCATATCCGCTTGCGTATCGGTGTCGGCAGGGGCCGGGGCCGCGCTTTCGGGCGCGTCGCTGGCTTCTGCAACCACCGCTTGCATATCGGTGACGGCAGGTTCGCTGCCTTCATCCGCAGTCTCTTGCTCACTATACGCTTGCGACGCGCTGCTGGCTTCACCGCTGTCGTCCTGCGCGGCTGGCGCGGGAGCTTCATAGTGGTTGTCCGGTGCCGTGCTGCGTTCAGGGGCGTCCGACTCGGATGCCGTCCCCATCGCCGCTGCCATCGCCGCCGCCATGGCGGTTTCTAGCTGCGGTTGGGCCGGCATCTGCGCACGCGGCTCGTTCTCGTCGCCCCGGCGACCACGGTCGCGGTCACGAGAACCACCACCACGATCCTGGCGAGGCGCACTCGCGCTCATCGGGCGGTCCTGGCGCGGCGGTGCGCTGGGGGGTGGCGTGAACGGGCGTTCCCGTGGCGTTTCCCCTTCGGCCTGGACCGGCGCGGCGGGGTCAGCAGGCGGGGCAACCCGACCAGCAATGACCGGCAACGGGCCTTGCGGCTCCATCGTGTCGCCTTCTTGCACTTCCATCGCCCGCTTCAGGCTAAGACCCATCCGGCGGCGCTGGGGGTCGATGCGGATGACCCGCAGGACCAGGTTCCAGCCCTCTTGCACCACGTTGCGCGGATGCGTCACGCGGCCCTCGGCCAGTTCGCTGACGTGGATCAGGCCTTCGATGCCATCCTCCAGCCGGGCGAACGCGCCAAAGTCGGTCAACTGAGTGATCGTGCCGCGCACCAACTGGCCGAGGTGGTAGCGGTCCATGACGGTGCTCCACGGTTCGGGTTGGGTGCGCTTGAGGCTGAGGGCGATCTTGCGATCGCGCTCGTCCACGCTCATCACGAAGACCTGCACCGGCTGGCCCACCTTCAGCACTTCGCTGGGGTGGTTCACCCGCGACCAGGACAGTTCGCTGAGGTGAATCAGGCCGTCGGCCCCGCCAATGTCCACGAAAGCGCCGAAGTCGCAAATACTCGACACGGTGCCGGGGCGGATCTGGCCGGGTTGCAGTTCGGACAGGAGCTGCTCCTTGCGGATATCGCGCTGCTCCTGGGCCGCCTGACGTTCCGACAGAATGAGCCGGTTGCGGTTGCGGTTGATTTCTATGATCTTGAGCGGCAGGCGCTGGCCGGTGTAGCGGCTCAGTTCGCTCTGCTTCACGGCGTCGTTGCCTCCGCTGGAGAGGCCGCTGACTTGCGAGGCGGGCACGAAGCCGCGCACGCCTTCGAGGTTGACCAGCAGGCCACCCTTGTTGTAGCCGGTGACTTCGGCTTCGAGGATCTCGCCGTTCTCAAATTTCTTCTGGAGGTTGCGCCAGGAGCGTTCCTGGCGGGCTTTGTCGAGCGAGAGGACGACGTGACCTTCTTGATTTTCCGGCTGCATCACGGAAACCAGCACTTCATCGCCGATATCCAGCTTTTGCAGCTCGTCGGCAGTCAGGCTCGACAGTTCCGACATGGGGATGACCCCTTCGGATTTCGAGCCGATGTCTACCAGGATCTCGTCATGGTCTTTGCGCATGACGCGGCCTTCGAGGACATCGCCATATTTCAACTGCCGGAACTGCTGCTCGCTTTCGGCCAGGAGCGCGGCCATGTCGCTGCCGCTGCCACCGTACCCGCCGCGATTGCTCTGCTGCTGGTTGCTCCGACCGCCCCGGCCTCCGCCACCACTGCGCGGTACGGCTTCGGGGGCGGGCGCTTCGGCCACATCCTCTGCCGCTGCCACGTCCTCTGCCGCTGCGGCTGGCGCGGTGGCCGCCTCATCCGACGCCGGTTCCGTCTCCGCCTCGGCCTGGACCGGCGCGGGGGTTGTGTCCTCGGCGGACGGTTCTGTCGCAACCTCCGCCGTGACCGGATCGGTTGCAACGTCCTCGGTGGACGGCTCGGTCCCGGCATCGGCCTGGACCGGCGCGGGGGGCACGTCCTCGGTGGACGGCTCGGTCGCAACATCAGCCATCGCCGACCCTGCGGTAACGTCCTCGGTGGACATGGCTGCTGGAGGCACGTCCTCCGGTGACTCTGCCGCGACTTCGGTGGCCGCGGGCATGGTGGCGGCGTCCTCGGCCCCATTGATGGTGGTGCCTGCCGTGGTCGAAGCGCTTACATCCGGCGCTTCAGTGGCAAAGGAGCTGTCTGGTTCGGTGCTGCCCATTGGTTCAGCGGCGAGTGGGTCGCCGGCCCGTGTGGTCTCGTCGTCCATTATGCCTTCCTTCAAACAACGGTGATATCGCCCCTAAGGCTTACCCTGCCAGATCGGCAGGAAGAAAACAGCCGGGCGATTCGTTCTTATTATACAGGAAAGCCGCGCACGGTGCAAGGAATAGATGAAAACAAGGGAATTTGCACCCCCCAAACCGGCGAATCCGAAGCAGACAGGCCCTTCCAGAGCCGATCACCCGGCAGAAATGCCTACCGGCCCCCCGGCAACCACCCCTTGCCCCAGGTACGCCTCGACCACGCGCGGGTCGGCCCGCACCTCATCGGGGGTGCCCTCGGCGATCTTCACCCCATAGTTGAGCACCGACACCCGGTCAGAAATCCGCATCACCACCCGCATATCATGTTCGATCAGCACAATTGTCAGGCCGTGTTCGTGGCGCAGGCGGGCGATCAGGGTCATCATCGTCGCCGTTTCCTGGGGGTTCATCCCGGCGGTCGGCTCATCGAGCAGGAGCAGTTGCGGATCGCTGGCGAGGGCGCGGGCCACTTCGAGGCGGCGCTGGTCGCCATAGGGCAGGTTTTTCGCCAGCGTCTCGGCGGCGTGGCGCAAGCCGATCACGGCCAGCAGGTGCCGGGCACGGGCCAGGGCGGCCTCTTCTTCGGCGCGGGCCGCCGGTGACCGCAGCAGCGCCGCCCAGAACCCGGTGTGGAGGCGGCTGTGCTGGCCGACCAGCACGTTCTCCAGCACGGTCATGTTGGCAAAGACGCGGCTGTTCTGGAAGGTGCGGGCGATGCCCAGTGCGGCGACGGCGTGCGAGGGACGATCCCGCAGGCTCTGCCCGTCGAACCAGATCGCCCCACCATCCGGGGGGTGGATGCCGCTAAGGATATCAAAAAAGATCGTCTTGCCCGCCCCGTTGGGGCCGATCAGGCTGACGATGGCATGGCGGGGCACATCGAAATCAATGCCGTCGAGCGCGACCAGCGAGCGGAACTGCTTGGTCACCCCCACCGCACGCAACAAGAGCGGGCGATATGGTGCGGTTTCGTCCACTGTGGTCCCTCCCACTCCACCGGATCCCCGTGGCCTCTCCTCCTCATTATACTCCCTTTTCTGCGCCCTGTGCCGCCGTACCGGCAGCCGATCAGGTCAGCAGGCGAAACCGGGATCAGGATCACCGCCACCTGGATCGCCCCAGAAATCCTGTGCGGCATTCAGGAGGATCGGGGGCAGGCGTGGCCGCCGCGCTACCCGCCGCGATCTAGGGTGTACAACCGCCCCATGGAAACGGTTCAATGAATTAATACGTCCCTGGTCGCAAAATTGGGGGGGCAAATGCCCCATTTGTCAGTGGATTTGTCAGTGCCATATGTGTATAGTGTAGGCAGCTTCTCACCCTCCGCTCTCTAGGGGCCGGTGAGGCGGTACACCATCCCTACCGTATCTACCTTACAGAGGAGATTAACATTATGTTCAGAGGTGGCGGTTCTGGTAAGCGTTGGCAGGTTGCCACGGGAATATTACTCATTGTCATCATGGCTGTGGCCGGATGGGCAATCCGGATGACTCCTAATGCCTCGTTGAGTGCTGAGGCCGGGGTGCGCCCCGGTGCGTTAGCGCCTGCGGGGATGCCCGCAGGCGACAAGGGGAATCCATCGGTTAATGACACCAGTACAACCTCCGCAGGCAACGGGATCGAGGTCGGCACCTCGGTCAAGAACGATGTCTCCCCGCCGCTGCGTGACATGAAGCCGCTCCCGCCCTATGTTGGGGCCGTGCAGACCGAGCATGAAAACCCGCCGATCCCCCTGGTCGGCCACAAGGATGCGCCAGACGGCGCGGCCCAAACCACGTTCGGTGCCCTCGGCCAGATCGCCCCGTTGATGCCATCCCCGCTCACCAGTTGGAACGGCATTAACCAGGCGGGCGGCTGCGGTGGCTGTGCCCCACCCGATACGAACGGCGATGTCGGCCCGAACCATTATGTCCAGACGGTCAACTCGGCCTTCCAGATCTGGAACAAGAGCGGCACCTCGCTCTATGGCCCCGCCCAGATCAACACCATCTGGAGCGGCTTCGGCGGCCCCTGTCAGACCCGCAACGACGGTGACCCGGTAGTGCTCTACGATAGCATCGCCAACCGCTGGCTGGTCAGCCAGTTCACCGCCGCTTCGCCCTACAACGAGTGCATCGCCATCTCGTCCACCGCCGACCCGACCGGCACCTGGAACCGCTATGCCTTCCAGTTGAGCACCACTGCCTTCCCCGATTACCCCCACCTCGGCGTGTGGCCGGACGGCTACTACATGAGCGTCAACTGGTTCAACAACGGCAGCACCTATGCCGGGCCGCGCCCCTACGTCTTCAATCGCGCCAACATGGTTGCTGGCACGGCGGCGACCTTCCAGACCACCAGCGCGGCGCTGGGCAGCAGCGTCAGCCCGATCCTGCCGTCCGACCTTGATGGCGCAACCTTGCCGCCGAGCGGCGCGCCCAACTATTTCGTCGGCTTCGGCAGCCCGCTCAAGGTCTACAAGTTCCATGTGGACTGGACCACCCCGGCCAACACCACCTGGACCAACTCGGCCAACCTGACCCCTGCCGCCTTTACCACCCTCTGCGGCAGCACCCGCGACTGCGTGCCCCAGTCGGGCACCACCCAGAAGCTCGACGGCATCGGCGACCGGCTGATGCACCGCCTGGCCTATCGCAACTTCGGCACCTACGAGTCGCTGGTCCTCAACCACAGCGTCAGCAGTGGCGGCGTGGCCGCCCCGCGCTGGTATGAGATCCGCAACCCTGGCACCACCGCGACGATCAACCAGCAAGGCTCCTACCAGCCCGACACCACCTGGCGCTGGATGGGCAGCATCGCCCAGGACCAGAGCGGCGACATGGCGCTGGGCTACAGCGCGTCGAGCAGCAGCGTCTTCCCGTCGATCCGCTACACCGGGCGCTTGTCCACCGACGCGGCGGGCACCATGCCCCAGGGCGAGGCAACACTGCTGGCGGGCAGCGGCTTTCAGTCGGGCGTGAACCGCTGGGGCGACTACAGCGCCATGAGTGTGGACCCCAGCGACGACTGCACCTTCTGGTACACGCAAGAATATAACAACAGCGGGGCCTGGGGCTGGAGCACCCGCATCGGTTCGTTCAAGTTCACCCAGTGCGGCGGCGTGGTCCCGACCCCGACCAACACCCCGGTCGTCGTCCCGACCAACACGGCGACCCGCACCCCGACCAACACCCCCACCGTCGCCGGCCCGACCAACACGGCGACCCGCACCCCGACCAACACCCCCACCGCCGCCGCCCCGACCAACACCCCCACCCGCACCCCTACCCCCGGCGGCGGCACGTGCAGTGAGTCGATCAGCAACGGCGGCTACGAGAGTGGCACCAGCCCGTGGGTGCAGACCTCCACCAACGGCTACCAACTCATTGACACCACCCGCCCGCACACCGGCTCCTACAGCGCCTACCTGGGCGGCTACAACAACGGCACCGACACGATCTACCAGCAGATCACCATCCCGGCGAGTGCCACCTCGGCCACGCTGAGCTACTGGTGGTACATGACCACCCAGGAAAGCAGCCACCCGTGGGACTACCTGTATGTCCAGATCCTGAACAGCAGCGGCGGCCTCCTGGGGACGGTGCAAACGCTTAACGACAGCAGCACCAAGAACACCTGGACGCATCCCAGCTTCGATGTGTCCGCCTACCGGGGCCAGACGATCCGCGTCTACTTCAAGGCTACCACCGACAGCAGCTTGACCACCTCGTTCTTCATCGACGATGTCAGCGTCAACGTCTGCCAATAGCCCCTCGCGGGTCTCACCCACCCCGAACGGCAGGGGGTCGGAGCAGCAGTGCTCCGGCCCCTTTTTCGTGCCCGCCGCCCGCCATCACACCCGGCCATACGGCCCAGGTTGATGTGACGGGTGCCCCGGCAGGAATGGCCCGACCCAGAACAGCCCCGGAGGGGCGACAGAGAGTAGCCCACGGTGCCAACCGTGGGAGTCGGCCAGAGAACAGTAAGCAAGCCCCGGAGGGGCGACAGAAGAAGGGTTGGGGACTCGGCCAACGCTCGTTGTCTGTCGCCCCTCCGGGGCTAATCTTTAATGGATGCGGCTTCCCCACGGTTGGCACCGTGGGCTATGCTCTGTCGCCCCTCCGGGGCTGACGGTTGCGATGTTGCATGGTCCTATCTGCGGTTGATCAGCCCCCCATAAGCCCTCAATCCAGCCCACGCAAAGAGGCCACCCCCCTAGCGGGGGGTGGCCTCGTGCCGTCGGACAGGCAGCGCGAGTTAGCGAATGATCCGCACCGACCCGGCATAGTGGGCGGCCCAGTAGGCGCTCCACAGGTCGCTGACCAGCACGCCGGTGCGCTCGTTGGCCGCGTGGACGATCTTCCCGTTGCCGATATAGATCGAGATGTGCGAGATGCCGCGTGACGACGTGTTCTGGAAGTAGACCAGGTCGCCGGGGCGCAGGTCGGCGGCAGCGATGCGTGTACCGGCTCGGATTTGCTCGGCCATCGAGCGCGGCAGGTTGAGGCCGACTTTGTTGAAGACGTAGTAGACAAAGCCGCTGCAATCAAACGCTCGCGGCCCGATCCCGCCCCAGACATAGGGGTGGCCCTTGAGGCTCAAGCCCATATCCACCACGCGGGCGGCTGCCGAGGCGGGGGCCGCTACGCCACGGCTAGTCCCGTCGCGGGCCGGGGCGGCAGTGGGCGGTACAGCGGTCACGGCGGGCGGGGGCGGCGAGGCCGTGCCCGGATTAGTGGTCAAATCAGCGGCGGGCAGCCAGCCGAAGACCCCGTCTGCGCGCACTCCATACCAGGTGATGCCGCTTTCCGCGGTGCGTGGTTCGTCGGTGACCTCGACCGCCGCGCCGTGCGGCAGCCGGGTGATCACGTTCGCCTCGTAATCGGGTTGGCTGTAGAACTCGGTATCGGCCAGCAGCACATAGGCATGGCTGCCGACCGGGAAGCTGGTATCGGCGTAAGCCGGGGTGGAGTGGAAGGCCGCCAGGGCCAACAGCGGCAATAGTAGAAGGGTGGCTAGCCATCGCGGGCGGGCCGGAATAGAAACGATCAAGATATGCTCTCTCCGTCTTGTAGTAACAGCGGCTCACGCGGTGGAAGTAGAGGCCAACCCCTAATCAGCCTCTACAGTGATGGCCGGGGAAGCGTGAGCAGCAACAGGCGAACAGCGATCAGCGAGCGGACAGCGACAGTGCAGCCCGATACAGGCGGGGGGAGAAGCGATGCGGCGGG
>JBBSEL010000064.1:0-9633 GCA_038239755.1 Chloroflexia bacterium
CAGGCCCTTGTGGATCCACAAGGGCGGGTAGTCGCCCCAGGTGGTCGCCAGGTGTTGTTGCAGGTAGGCCACCCCGCGCTCCTGCACCCCTTCTGCCACCGGGTGCCCCGCCCGCCGCCAGATCGCCAGCGCCATCACCGCGTAGGCGGTCTCTTCCATCGTCGTGTCATAATAGCCCCAACTGCCGTCCTCGCGTTGCGTCTCCACCAGCCAGCCAATGGCCGGTTCGACCAGGGCAGGGGCAAAATCATGCGCCGCCAGGATGATATGCGCGGTCACATAATAGGGGCTGGTATGCCATTTGTCGAACCAGAAGCCGCCCGGCTGCTGCACCCCGGCGAAAAAGCGCAGCACCTTCGCTACCCGCCCGGCCCGCTCGTCGGGATCGCAATAGTGCAGCGCATCCAGCACATGCGCGTTGGCGCTCAGCGACGGGTTCCGCTCGAACGGGTAGCAGCGGAACAGGGCGGCCTCCTCATAGCGGTAGAGCAACTGCGGATCGAGCCGGATGCCCGCCTGCCCCAGCGCGGTGAAGCAGATCCCGGTGGTGTCCGACTCCTTCGGTGGGTGGTGGTCGCTGGCCGCCCACCCCTCCGGCAGCATCGTCCTTTGCAAAAACGCCAGCCCCGGCGCTACGGCAGCGGCCCACTCGGTATAGATTTCCGGCCAGGCGTGCCCCAGTTGTTGCAAGATCCAGCCGTACTCGAACGTCTCCAGCGGCAAGAACGGCGGCGCACCGCCCGCATCGCGGTGCGCCCCCAGCACCATATGCAGGTAGTCTGCCGCCTCCGCGTTCTCAGGCCACTGCTGGAGCAAGAACGCCGTGGCCGCGGGCGAGATGCCGACCCCGCCGTCTGGCCCCTGCACCGCCCCGGCCTGCGTCCGGTCGAAGCTGGTGCCCAACCCTTCCAAGCTCACCGCCAGCGGAGTCGTGTTCAGATAAGCCAGGTAGGGTGGGGCCAGGGCCAGCTTGATTTGCCGCAGCCGCTGCACCCCGGCAAACGCCCCGTAGGGCAGGTCCAACCCTGCCGCTTCGGCCAGGGCCAGCAAGGCCGGGAAGATCAGTTCAAACCCTACCGTTTCCGACGAGTCCAGGCTCAGGTTCAGCGCGTTCTGCCGGATGTAGTGCAGCCCGGCCTCCACCCGCTCCGCGTCTGCCGGGTCTGCCGCCCACTGCTGGAGCGACAGCACGGCCCGCAAGGTCGAAATCAGCCGGTCGTGATAATAGATCCACGAACCGCCCCAGCTCCCGTCGGGGTGCTGATGGTGGCGTAGCCAGTCCAGGCTGGCGGGGAATCGGGGGGTGGGTGCGACCTCGGCGGTCCCCGTCGCCGGGATGGCCGCCACCCAGGCCGTATCATAGGCTGTTGAGGTGATTATACTACTGCCGGCCTGTGTAAGGATAGTGTGCGCTCGTTCGAGAATCGTCATGTCGCATGCCCCTGTCACAAGAATCCCTGGCGAGCGTACCTGCTGATTGGGTCAGCCGAAAGTATGCTCATCCCAGCAGTATTATAGCATACCGTAGCGTGAGAAATTATGCTATACTGTAATAGGTTAGTTACAATGCGTGCATCCCGTCGGGGAGAATTCAGGTTGGTTTACTCTTTCGCAGCCGGGACCCAGAGGAGTTATTATGATCGATCACCTACTCAGCTATCACGAGGGAGACCCGGAAGAGGCCCGCAAAGGGCGTTGGATGAACATTCTGTTGCTCAGCTTTATTGTGATGGGCATTCTCCTCACCCTTGCCGACGCGCTGAGTCCCCGTTCGCAACTGGCGAGCAGCCTGATCATCGATCTGGTCACGGTGATCCTCCTCGGCGGCCTCTATCTCGTCAACCGCCAGGGGTACGTGACCCTGGCCGCCGCCGGGTTGATCATGGTGATCAGCGCGAACATCATCGTCGCGTCGTTCACCCTGGAGCTGAGCCTCGGCCCGGCCCTGGGCTACCCGGCCTTGTTCGCCCTGGTCATTGTCACCGCGGGGGTGTTCCTCAACTGGCGTGCCGTGATCGCCCTGTCCCTGCTTTTCAGCCTGTTCACCCTGGCCTACTATTACAGCGATATTTCGGTGATCATCCGCAGCTACCGGGGCACCGACTCCGACGGCGTGCTGACCACGGCCCTGATCATGGTCGTTCTCTTTGTGGCCGTGGGGGCGATCTCCTGGCTGTCTAGCCGCCTGATCCAGCAGACCGTGGCTGACTTGCGCCAGCGTAATGTCGAGTTAGAGGATGCCTACCGCGAACTGGTGGCCCAGAGCGAGCAGGAACGTGCCCTGGGGGCCAGCATCGGCAGCCTCGCCGCCGAACTGGCCCAGGTAAGCACCCGCCAGATCAACGGCGTTTCCGACCAGGCCGAGTCGATCAACCAGATCGTCCAGACCGTGAACGAGCTGCACAGTACCGCCAGCCAGATCGCCGCGATCACCCAGGACGTGCGCGGTGTGGCCGGAACCGCGCTGATCAGCGTGGAAAGCGCCCAGGACATGATCGTGCAAAGCCGCGACGCGATCCGCCGCAACCGGGCGCAGGTCCAGCAGGTCATCGACCGGATGGGCAGCCTCAACGACCTGACGGTGCGGCTTACCGGCTTTGTCAACCGGATCAGTTCCCTGTCGGACGAAACCCAACTGCTGGCGCTGAATGCGACCATTGAAGCCGCCGGGGCCGGGGTGCTGGGCCGTCGCTTCGGGGTGGTGGCCGCCGAGGTGCAGAACCTCTCCACCCACGCCACCGAGATCGTCGATCAAATCCGGATGCTGCTGCACGAACTGGATCAGGCCGGGCAGATCACCCGCACCGCCACCCAGAACAGCATCAATGTCGCCGATGAGGTGGAGCAGATCGCCAACTCGGTGCGCGAGGCCCACGCCCAAGTGGTCGATTCGGTCCAGCGGACCAACCAACTAATCCAGTTGATCACCACCGCCACCACTCAGCAGACCGCCGCCACCGCCCAGGTCACCACTACCATGCACCATATCGCCCAGGTCGCCGTGATGACCCGGATGGAGACCACCTCGCTGGAGCGGGTCACCGGCGAATTGACCCAGACCTCCGACCGGCTCATGGGGGCGATGGCCCGGCTCCATTCGCGGGCACAGCGCGCCTGATCCCGGCCCGCTCTGCTCCCCGGGCACACCACAGGGCGGCCCCCAATCCAATGTGGGGGGCCGCCCTGTGGTGTGCCCGCGGCAGGGGACGCGGGGGAGAGCCGTCGCTACATGGCGCGTGTCGCCCCGGCCAGGGTCCCGGCTTCGTGCCGGATGCTGGGGGATCGGGTGGGATCTTCGCCCGCAGGCCAGTAGCCCTCGCCCGGTCCCCGCGACGACCCGGAAACCGGCGGCACGGATCGCGCCCCCAGGGCATGCTGTCCCGCCTGCACCTTGGGCCACGCCGCGATCAGGTGGGTGGTCAGGACCGCCACCGGCAGCAATCCCAGCAGGAGATTCTGGACCGCCGCCAAGATATAGCTCTCTGGCCGGTTGGGGCGCAGTGTGGCGAGCAGCTCCGTTACCTGATCCAGCGCCGCCTCCAGGCTGCGGTCGGCAGACCACAGCGCCGCCCGCACCTCCCGGCCCCGCGCCAACGCATCGCGTGCCACCTGCGCCACCTTCGGATCGAGCAGGGGCAGCAACTCGCTGATCTGATCGTGCAATTGCTCCCAGCTAATACCCCGGTTCATGCCTGGATCCCTTCGCATACGACGCGCCCTCCGGTCTGCCCTGCTACCCGCCCCCGCCCCACGACAATTCGCGGGGGCGGCGCATAACAGTAACCCTATTGTACAGAACAATTCCCCTCCGAGTCGATAGCCAGAGGCCAGCCGTTGGTCCCCCACCCCCCCCGTACTTCATTCCCAATCGGCCTTAAACTACTTTGATATAGTAATAAATTATCTGTACACTATCCGAAAAGTGGGGGACGCAACTCGCCCGGCGACCGCTTGGAGGCAGCGAAAGTAGCGGACGCTAAAGGCCCGGCGGTTGTCTACAGGCAGGGTTGGCCTGAATTGCATCCCCAGAGCCGCGCTCGTCCTGGTCCCGGACCTCTATGGGTCCATTAGTACTATTGGTACATCGGTGTAATATTTTCTGTTTCCGGCGGCGGCGCGTCTTGCGGAGCTCCTGGGCAGCGCCCGGTGAATAGCGGTGCGGCAAATATGGAATATTCTATTCTCCTAATAGGAATATTCCTATGAAGAAAAATAATATTCTTCTTGCTAATGATGTAAACAGAATATAAAATCAATTTTTCATTGACATTAAATAATCAGGGTGTTATAATAGCTCGCGTTAGAGGAATGGGGTCGGCAGTGCGGATCGCAACCTGCCCGGCAGGCGGCAGCAGCCGGGCAAATCTCGTTTTGGTTTATGTGGCTATTGCCCCCAAGCCGGTCGTTATTCGTCTGCATCCCCGGCGGCCCCTGCACATATAGTCCCCACCCGACTCTCTCCCCGCAGCTTGAGGAGACCCCAGCCCCTCCGGTGGTGCGCGTTGGTACGCCCGACCTAGGGCAGCGCGAGTCGCCCCAGGCCGGACGGGGTGACGGTCGCTTGCAGGGCGGCAGCAGAGGGGTAGGGACCCAATGGGTCTACACAATTGAACGGCCAAGCGTCCAATAAATTTCTGTTACGCAGGAGGAGATGGAGATCCATGATTAAGCAGCGGTGGTTCCTTGCGCTGGTCGCGCTGGCGTTGCTGGCGTCGGTGTTCCCGGCGGCCCCGGCAGCGGTCGCCCAGACCGATTCGCGCACCTTTATCGAAACGGGCAAGACGGTGTCGGGCAAGATCCTGGCCTACTGGACCGCGCACGGCGGCCTGACCCAGATCGGCCTGCCGATCTCGGACGAAATGCCGGATGTGTCGGCCACCGACGGCAAGACCTACACGGTGCAGTATTTCGAGCGCGCCGTGCTGGAAATGCACCCCGAATACGCGGGCAGCCCGTTTGAAGTGCTCGGCTCCCTGCTGGGCGTACATTACTACACCGACCGCTATCCGAGCCTGGGTGGGGCGGCCAATCAGACGGTCAGCACCAGCAACGCGGTCAAGTTCAACGCGACCGGGCACAGCCTGGGCGGCAAGTTCCGCACCTACTGGGAAGGGCATGGCGGGCTGGCCGCGTTCGGCTACCCGATCACTGACGAGTTCCAGGAGAAGAGCGCGCTCGACGGCAAGACCTACACCGTCCAGTATTTCGAGCGGGCAGTGATGGAACTGCACCCGGAGAACCAACCCCCGTCTGATGTACTGCTGGGTCAACTCGGCACCTATGCTTACAAGGCCAAGACCGACCTGTCCTTCACCGACTCGACCGGCACCACGATCACGCTGAAGGCGCGCCCGCAGCGCGTCGTCTGCCTGATCTCGCTGTGCGAAGATATCCTCTATGAACTGGGCCTGGAGCCGGTGGCGGTGAGCGACAAGTTCTACCAGCTACCCGAGTTCTGGGGGCCGGGCAAGACGTTCGGCGCGATCACCGGCGGCTTCGGCTCGCCCAACCTGGAAGATATCGCCAAGTACAAGCCCGATCTGGTCATCGGCTTCATCCCGCACATCGGCCTGCGCGACGCCCTCAAGCCCATCGCCCCGCTGTTCATCATGAATCCGGCCCAGTACCAGGACTCGCTGAACTTCGTGCTGACCATGGGCCGCCTGACCGATCATCAGTACCAGGCCCGGCAGGCGGTCCAACGCTTCCTGGGATTCATGGCCGCCTATAAGGCCAAAGCGCCCAATAACAAGGTGCCGCTGATCCTCTTTGGTCGCACCACTGCTTTCAGCATCTTCACCTCTGGCTCGCTGTTCGGCAGCGTGCTCGCCGGCGTGACCAACTATCCCTGGGCACCTCCCGGCCCGAATGATGTGGGCGCACCCGACCAGGAACCCGGCTCGCTGCAATACTCGCTGGAGAAGATCCTGGACAAAGACCCCGACGTGCTCTTGATCGAGACTCAGGGCGGCGGCAGCCCCACCCTGACCCAGCAATTGGCGGCTAACCCGATCTGGAGCCAGTTGAAGGCCATCAAGACCAACCAGGCCTATGATGTGCGCTTCGACCTCTATGTCGCCGGGCGTGGCACCCGCTCCCTCCACCTGGCGCTGGCCGACGCGATGCACAAAATCTATCCAGAGACGTTCCCCGGAATGCAGCCGTAATGGCGACGCTGACCGGACGGTCAGGAACGATCCTATCCGCCAGGATCAGCCGCGTGCTGATCCTGGCGGTCCTGTTGCTCCTGGTCCTCGCCTTTCTCGTCCTGCTTGGCCTGTTGCTGGGCACCCCCCAACTGACCCCGCCCGATCTGGTGACCATCGCCAACGGCGGCGGCACCCGGCTGGAGCGGATCGTGGTGCCCGGCTTGCGGCTGCCGCGGGTGTTGATCGGCGTTATGGCCGGGGCGATGCTGGCCCTGGCCGGGGTGATGCTGCAAGACGCGCTGCGGAACGCGCTGGCCGGGCCGGAACTGCTCGGCGTGTCGGCGGGCGCGTCGATCGTGATCGCCGCTGTCACCATCTTTCACCTGCCCCTGCTGTGGAACCTCTACCCCGTGGCGGCGCTGATCGGCGGCGTGAGCGCCGGGGCCATCGTCATCCTCTCGATGCGCCGCCTGGGTGACCCGGTGCGGCTGGTGCTGATGGGGGTGGCGCTGAATGCGCTGCTCTACGCCGGGATCATCTCGATCATTGTGATGAGCAGCAACCAGGGCGATGTCGGCCTGTTGTACCTGTTCCTGCTGGGCAGCGTCGCCAACCGCAGTTGGGATTATGTGATCATGGTCGCGCCGTGGGCGGTGGTCGGCATCCCGCTGGCGCTGTTGACTGCGCGCTGGCTCAACCTCTTGCAACTGGGCGACGAGATCGCCGAGGGGCTGGGCCTCCGGGTGGTGCGGACACGCCTCTTGCTGGCCCTGTTGAGCGCCGCGCTGGTGGCGGCGGTAGTCGCGGCGTGTGGCCCCATTGCCTATGTCGCCCTGGCCGCGCCCCACCTGGCCCGGCGCATCCTGCGGACGACCGACGCCCGCCAGGTGTTGCCTATCGCCGCGCTGATCGGGGCGGTGCTGCTGGTCGGGGCCGATCTGGTGGCGAAGAATTTGCTTGACCCGTTGGAACTGCCGGTCGGGATCTGGACGACAATCCTGGCCGGACCACCATTGTTGATCCTCCTGCGTCGCCAGTTGGGAGGGAGGCGCACCCGCCCATGAGTACCCTCACCGCGAAAGCATCAGCACAACGTGTGCAGGTCGCCCGGCCCCTGGCGGTGCGCGCCTTCGGCCTGATCCTGTTCGGCGGGGTCGCGCTGGTCTTCGCCCTGATCGTCGTCCACGTCAGCATCGGCACGGTCGAGGTGCCGCCGGGGCAGGTGCTCGACGTGTTCGCTACCCAGTTGGGCCTCAGCCCTGTCGCCGTGGACCCACTCAACGTGACGGTGATCTGGCACCTGCGGCTGCCCCGCGCCCTGATCGCCGTGGTGGCCGGGGCGATGCTGGCGCTGGCCGGGGCGATCTTGCAGGCCATCACCGGCAACCCGCTGGCCGAGCCGGACCTGACCGGCGCGTCGGCGGGCGGGGTGTTCTTCGCCGTGCTGTGGCTTTCCCGCGATCTGGTCGGTTGGGACCTGGGCACGCCGGGGCTGGAACTGCCCGCCGTGGCGCTGATCGGCAGCCTGAGCGCGGGCGCGCTGGTCTACCTGTTGAGCCGCCAGCAGCGCACCAACACCGTGCGGCTGATCCTCACCGGCGTGCTGGTTTCGACCATCCTGCGCTCGCTCACCTCGGTGATCTTGCTGCGGAACCAGAACGCCACCGGCAGCATCCTCATGTGGATCATCGGCTCGCTCAATGGCCGGACGTGGGTCCATTGGGACGCGATCTGGCCCTGGGCAGCGGTGACGATCCCACTGGGGCTGCTCTGCGCCAGCCGGGCCAACGTGCTCCACCTGGGTGACGACATGGCCGCCGGGCTGGGCCTCCAGGTGGAGCGGAACCGCGCCCTCTTGCTGGGGGTGGCGGTGCTGCTCACGGCGGGCGCGGTGTCGGTGGTCGGGGCGCTGGGGTTCCTGGGGCTGATCGCGCCGCACCTCACCCGGCGGCTGGTCGGCCAGGATGCCCGGCGGGTCTTCCCGCTCAGCGCGGTGGTCGGCGCGGGGCTGCTCTTGCTGGCCGACATTGCCGGGCGCAGCCTGATCGCGGTGGTCGATCTGCCCGTGGGTGCGGTCATGGCGCTGATCGGGGCACCGTTCCTGATGTATTTATTACGACGAGGCACACGATGATCAATCAGAACGGGCGGCATCCTCTAGAACCCTCCGCACCCCCCGGCAACGGCACGGCCCATCCCGCCGACCCGGTCCTGCGCGCCGACACGTTGCAGGTGCGCTACGGGGAGCGCTTCGTCATCGATGGCCTGGGAGTGACCATCGAGCGGGGGGGGATTACGGCGCTGGTCGGGCCGAACGGGTCGGGCAAGTCCACGCTGCTCAAGGCGCTGGCCCGGCTGCTGAAGCCCAGCGGAGGGACGGTCTTTCTCGACGGCGCGGCGATCAGCCGTCTACCGACGGCGCAGGTGGCCCGCACACTGGCGATCTTGCCGCAAAGCCCGGTCGCACCCGCCGGGTTGACGGTCAGCGAACTGGTCGAACAGGGCCGCTACCCCCACGCCGGGGCGCTGCGGATGCTGCGCCAGCAGGACTACACGGCGATGGCCGAGGCGCTGGACCTGACCGGCATGACCGATTTTGCCCACCGGCCCCTGGACAGCCTGTCGGGCGGCGAGCGCCAGCGGGCCTGGATCGCGCTGGCCCTGGCCCAGGACACCCCGATCCTCTTGCTGGACGAGCCGACGACCTTCCTCGACATCGGCCACCAACTGGAAGTGCTGACTCTGGTGCGGCGGCTGAACGAGGAGCGCGGGCTGACCATCATCCTGGTGCTGCACGACCTGAACCAGGCCGCGCGCTATGCTCACCGCATGGTCGTACTGAACGAGGGGCAGATTGTGGCCGACGGCCCGCCCACCGCCGTCCTGACCGCCGATCTGCTGGCCCAGGTGTTCAATGTGCAGGCGCACATCCTCCAGGACCCGGTCAGCGGCACCCCGGTCTGCCTGCCCTATGCCCCGGTGCCGGTGCCCACCGCTGCCCCGGTGTAGCGGCGCGTCAGGGCTGGCCCCACCCCGGTTCCAGCCCGGCCCAGCGGGTGGTGCCCGCCGCCTGCCGCTGGCAGTAGGCATACAGCGCGTCGTAAACCGGCAGCATCCGCTCGACCATCTCTGCGTCGCTGTGGACCAGGGCGTTCATGCCCTTGGTGATGGCCCGCAGCGGGTCGTCCGCCCCGGTCGCCTCCCCCCCGATCTCGCCCCGATGGACAAATCCGGCCAGCAGCGTCAGGGCCGGGTCGCGGGTGTCCAGTCCGTGGGCCTGGAGCAAGTCTTCAAAGCTGCTCTGTGCGCGGGGCGCGCCCGGCCCGGCAAAGGTAATGTTGTGGAACGGCTGTGCCCCGGCAGCTATCGCCGCTTCCATCTCGCCCGCGTCCAGGTAGGCGAACTCGGCCTGGGGATCGATATGGCGCAGGATCAGCCAGGCACAAGCCGAGCGGTCAAACTTAACCCCTTTACGTGTCACCCA
>JBBSEL010000065.1:0-9615 GCA_038239755.1 Chloroflexia bacterium
CCTGGCGCAACAAGATAGGTGCTTTTTAAAGAGCTGTCCGCACTACCATACTGCACGTCAATGCCGGGATAGAGACCCTGGTAGCGGATCGCCCCATAGGTCGGCAGGTTGGTCTGCCATTTGGCAGGGTCGGCCCCCCGCAGATAATTGATCCGTCCCGGCAACAGCCCCTCTCCGCCGATGGGGGCGGCCTCATTCGCGCCCACAAAGTGGATCTGGACAATGCTCAGCGACGCAGGCGCGAGGGGCGGCGGTTCGGGGGAGGGTAACGCTTTATCCGCGCCACTAGACTGCGGCAACGCCAGCGTGACTCCGGCATGGGTGAAGAAGAGGGTGCCGCCCGATATGCGGGCCAGGTAGCGCACCGCAGGATCAACCTGCCCCGCGTTTGGCTCAAAGATGAGTGCCGGGCTGCCCAGCGCGCGCGCCAGGACCGGGCGCGGAGAAACCAGCGGCCCCCCCAGGGACAACACAGGACCAAGACACATTAGCAGGGCCAACGTCAGTAACACACCAAAACGGGCGGGGATGCGGCGCATAGGGTAGCTCCTTGCTCAGGGGTAGAGAAACACAGTACGATTGTAGTGCTCTTGGGTCCCGGCAATTTTTGAGGATCAGCCTGCTGCTGTATTCAGTTGGGGTCCGAGGGTTGCGAACTGGTGAGGCTTACCGTTTCGGTAAAGAGGTCCCGTTTGATTCTGGCGGGAGGCGTTCCGGGCATCCACAGGGGGATGCCGAGGAACGGGCGCTCCCTACTCTCCGACTTTGCGGTTCGTTAAAGGTCCTTCGATGCCGAAGGCGACGATCTGTACCGGGTGCAGCCGCATCACTTCGGGGGAGAAGTGGGCGACAATCTCCGTGCCGCCGCTCTCCAGTAATTCTACGTCGGCGCGGATCTCGATCATGCGCGGCTTCCAGGGCGGCAGCACGTCATCGACCACAAAAGAGACGCGGGGGTGCCGACCGGCGTCGCGCCACTTGCGACTGGCGGCGATGTCGTGCCCGCCGATGTCGATCGTGTCGGTTTCGGGGTTGTAGCGGAAGCCGACCGGGACCACATGCGGGTTGCCGTCGTTGCCCACGGTCGCTAAGCGGCCCAGGCGCTGGCTGCCGAAATATTCTATCTCTGGGGTAGTGAAAACACTCATCGTCCGTGTCCCTTTCTTCGTGGGCGGTTTGTCGCTAATAGGGGGGACGTTAGTCAGTTACGTGGGCAGGCGGCTGTGCGGTCGCCGGGGTCTGCCCCAGGTGTTCCGGGCATTCGCAGTTGGCGCGGAGATAGTCATAGGTATAGAGGCCGGTGCTGTGCCCGTCGCCCCAGACCGGTTGCAGCGCATAGCGGCCTACCGGGCGCACATCGTCCAGTTGGGTCTGCCGGGCGGTCAGGTGTTCGGCAGAATGGAGTTTGCCGGGCACGCCCCACTCGCCTTTGCACTCGGCACAGGGGCACAACCAGCGCAGCCGCTCAAAGTTGTGCTGGCTGGTATGCCCATCACTCCAGGTGATAAACAGGGTCGTTGTCGCGTCTTCGGCCTCCAGGGCCTGGGGTTCCAGATAATTCATTGCGGTTGCACCCATCCGTTCGCCGGTTCGTCATACTTCATGCATCTCAGTATACGGCCCTCTCACACCAGCTGTCAAACAGGTCATGGTACCAACGCCCTATTTGACATTCGGGCAATAGGAGGTATAATTCAGGCAGGGGCCTCGAATGGAGATGAACTAATGAATGATGTCGAAATCAATATTCCGTCGGACCACGTTTTCGAGCGCATTGTACGCGACAGTGCAGCGGTGGTAGCCCGATACCTCGGCTTCGCTGAGGATCGAACGGCAGACCTTCAGTTGGCGGTCAGCGAAGCCGTTACCAACGCAATTGAACACGGCAATCATAATCAGCACCACATCAAGGTGGGCGTACACTTTCTCTTGCACGCCGATCGGTTGGCGATTCGGGTGGTGGATCAAGGTGGTGGGATGCCGACGTTTGGCCCGGTGGACCGCCCCTCTATGGATGAGAAGCTGCTGGAAGAAAGCCCGCGTGGGTTGGGCATCTTCTTGATCCAACAATTGGTCGATGAGGTTGAACTTCATACCGACGCGGAACACACCGAATTCACGATGTGGTTCAACATCACCGATCCCAAACCCCAGCAGGCGTTGACGAGTATCGCCTAGCGCGGCCCCTGCGCGCTGCCAACGCTCACCGTCGAACCCCGCCGCACCACGCCACTCTTGAGGAGCATGGTTTATGAGTATTATGATCGAACAGAATGAGGGCCTGACCATCGTGCGGATTCTGACCGATAGCGTCGATGCGCTATCGGCCAAAGAGATCGAGCAGGCCGCCGGCCAGCTCCGCGAGGTCACCGTCCTCGATTTCGGCAAGGTCCTGTTCATCAATTCTGCCGGAATTTCGGCCTTGCTCAAGCTGGTCATCGAATCCCGCAAGCAAGGCAAAAAGCTCTACGCGATCAATGTAACGGCCCACCACCGCAAGGTCTTTGAAATGGTGGACATGTTACGCTATATGCCGGTCACCACCCTGGAAGAATTATCCCTTCCGGCCCATTGAACCCACACGACCCCATGCCCGGCGCAGTACCGAACACAGGCGGAGAAACACCCTAGAATGACAGTAGAATGAAGGCCCTAAACGGATCAGGGAGCAAAGCAGCCAGCACCAATGGTCATTTGGCCCCTTTGCCCATGGGGACCCCGAATATGGCTTTAGGCGATGGACCACCCGCAGGGGACCATCGCAAATTGGCATTGGTGCGGGTCACCATGCTCGGCGGGATGCTGCTGGTCCTGCCCTGGGTGTTGGCCGCGCTGGGCATCGGGGCGATTGTGCTGCCGGTGGTGGTGGGGTTGGTCGTGTTGCTGCTTGCCACGGCGGTGGGCTATGCCCTGGGACGGCGCACCAGCGACCTGCGCGGCTCCTGGCTGTTCTATGCGATCGCGGATACGCTGGTCGTGCTGGCGCTCTCGCTCTATCTGGGCGAATTCGTTAACATCTTCCTGCTGGCGGTGATCGTGGAACTGGCCCGCATCTACCGGCATGGGCGGCTGGTGATCGCGGGCAGCCTGATCGTCGCGGCGATCATCCTGTTGGAGCAGGGCATCGTCATGCTGATGCCGAACCTGCTGGGGCCGCTGGCCCATCCGATGGTGACCGGCGACCAGCAAAACGTGCTCCTGGCCCTGACCATCGCCACCGTGGCGATCATCCTGGGTCGCTCGCTCTCAACGTTTATCCAGCACTATGCCCGCGAGATCTTCAGCTACGAACGGATCCAGGCGGTCAATGCCGCCGAACTCCATGTGGCCCACGATATCCAGAGCAGCCTGATGGCCCCCCGCGAACTGGAAAGCGGGCCGTGGCTGATCGCGGCGATGTCGATGCCCGCGAAAGAGGTCGGCGGCGATTTCTACGAATACATCCCGGCGCTGGGCAACAGCATCGGCGGGATCGCCATCGGGGATGTGTCGGGCAAGGGCATCCCAGCGGCGCTGCAAATGGCCGTGGTGCGGACGATCTTCCGCATCGAGGCGCGACGGCGCATCTTCCCGGCGGAAACCCTGACCCGGGTGAACCAGGCGCTGCAAACCGAAATGCCCCAAGGCGGCATGGTCACCCTGCTCTACGCCTTTGTAGATCCGATCGAAGGCAAGATGCACTATTCCAACGCGGGGCACAACTACCCAGTCTTGATCAACGATCAAAACGATCATGTCGAAGAATTGAAGCTGGCCGGGTTGCCGCTCGGTGTGGATGGCGAGACCGAGTACGATGAGCGCGAGGTGGTCATCGAAGCGGGCACCAGCGTCGTCTTTTACACCGACGGAGTGGTGGAAGCGATGAACGAACAAGGCGAGATTTACTCGTTCGAGCGCCTGTTCGAGATCTTGCGCCAGCACCAGCAGATCTCGCCCAAAGAACTGGTCCACCGGATTATTGATGATGTGCAGCGTTTTACAGGGAGCACCCCCCAGACCGATGATATCACGGTCGTGGTCTTGCACCACGGCCAGCGGATCGAACCCAAGCGGCAATCGTCCGATAACGGACGCCGCCGCTCGCCCACCGAGGAGCCGGTAACGGTCTCCCCGCCCCCGGTCCCCGATTCCGTGCCTGCTGTGTTGGCCCAGCAAGCACCTACGGAGCGCGAACTGCCGCGTCCCCGCGAAGAGATGACCCCCCCTGTCGTCGCAACGATAGGGCGGCGCATCCTCCGCCGGGCGCGCCTGGGCACCCTCCGTCTTCCCCACTTCGTATCGCAGAAAGGGGGCATCCTCCGATGATGCCTGCCTCCTCGTCCCAAGCGCGTGTCCAACCTCCTCTGCCCCTGCGGCCTGTGGGGAGTATGACCACGCCGTCAGGAATGGCCCCACCGACCACTATCGCCGTCAAAGCCACCGTCACCGGCCAGAAGATGGACGACCGGCTCCTGATTCTGGACCTGGATACCTTCACCGGGTCCGAGCGCTTTATGCAGGGCACCACCCTGGGGGCGGCGTTCGCCACCGGGATGCGCGCCTACCTGGACGCCCACTATGACGCGGCCCTGGCCGAGTTCAAGACCGCGCTGATCGCCGCCTATGTCGAGGGCGACGACCAGGCGCAGATCTGGGACCGAGAACGGGCGATCATCCACCTCTACCTGGGCAACTGTTACGCCCATGTGGACGAGTGGAGCGCTGCGTTCACCGAGTATATGAACGCCGTGCAGATCGACAACCGGCTGGCCGAGGGGCACTATAACCTGGGGGTGGCCTTCCGCGCCCACGGGCGGCTGCCCGAAGCCATCGCCGCGTTCAAGGGGGCGCTGGGGCACAACCCCGACTTGTACGAAGCTCGCTTCGCCCTGGGCCGCTGCTACCACGAACTGGGCGACTATGCCCACGCCTATATCGCCTACACCGTGGCCCGCCAGTACCGGCCCAACGCCGCTGAGCCGATCTATTACCAGGGATTGCTCCACCAGGCTCACGGCGAAGAGAAGCAGGCCGCCAAATGCTTTGCCGAGGCGCTGCTGGTCGAGCCAGGCTACAAGTTCAACGTGCATGTGGCCGGGACCGACCCCGAAGCCCTGCTGGACGAGAACGCGGTGCAGGACGCGAGCTGGTATTACCGGCTGGCCGACGAATTGAAGGCGCGGGGCAACATGATCGGGGCGGTGCGCGCCTACCAGGCGTTGCTCGAAATCGACGCCAGCGAGGTGCGTGCCCGCTACCTGATGGCGAACATCCTGGCCCGCCAGCGCGACTGGCTCCACGCCATCGGGGAATACACCAAGGTGCTGGAACACCGGCCCGACTACGTGCAGGCACGGCACAAGCTGGGCCTGGCCCTGCGAGCGCTGCAACGGCTGCGCGAGGCGTACCGGACGCTGATGGATTGCGCCCGCAGCCAACCCTATGACGGCTCGATCTTCCTCAGCCTGGGGATCGTGCTGACCGACCTGGGGCAAGTGCGTTATGCTGTGCAAGCGTTTGCGCGGGCCGTGCAGCTCTTGCCCGACGACCCGCAGGCCCAATACCGGCTGGGGCGCGCCTTGATCAGCCTGGGCTACGAGCGCCGCGCCCTGGTCGCCTGGCAACGGGCGGTGGAGCTGGACGTGAAGTGGCAAGCAGCGCGCTATGACCTGGGAGTGCTCTACCTCAAGCAAGAGCACTATGCCCGCGCCGTCGAGCATTTCGAGGCGGTGCTTCAGAGCGCGCCCGATGATCTCGATGCCGCCTACTTCCTCGCCATCGCCTACAAAGAGATCGGGCGGCTGGAAGAGACGGTGCAACTGCTGGAACGGGTGGCGCTGGGCAAACCCGACCATTTCATGGCCCACTTCCACATCGGCGCGACGCTGCTGCGCCTGGGCCTCTCGCAACGCGGCCTCCATCACATCCGCGAATATGAGCGCCTGAAACGCGCCCAACCCGCCACCGGGGTGCGCGAGTAGGCAGCGGGCAGTAGGCAGTAGGCAGTGGACGAGTCGTCAGTTATCAGTTATGAGTATTATTCTGACTGACGACTGACGACTGATAACTAAGAATTAAGGACTCGTTCATGAATGAATCGCCGGGCGTGCAGGGCCTGCTGGATGAACTGAACCTGATACAGACTCGCGGGATGAGTGGCCCGGTGGAAGGGCCAGCACGCCGGGTGTTGGGGCTGTGGTTGGGCACCGAGTTGTACGGCCTGGATATCAGCGGCATCCGCGAGATCACCAAGCAGATCCCGCTGACGTTCGTGCCGGGTGCCCCGCCGACCATCCTGGGCGTGACCACCCTGCGCGGGCAGATCCTGCCGGTGGTCGATCTGCGGCTGGTGCTGGGCATGGAAGCGTGGAAAGCCCCCAGCGGCGACCAGGCCAGTGCCGCCCAGGCCCGCGCCCGGATCGTGGTCATCAACCAGGGGGATGTGGTCGTCGGGTTGCTGGTCGAGGGGGTCACCGAAGTATATGATGTGCGGGGGACGATAGAGCCGCCGCTGGGTGCCCACACGGGCCTGCCGCTCACCGAAGGGCAGGTACGAATCGGCGACCGGATGTTGGTCTTGCTCAATATCGCTAACGTGGCTGCACGCCTGGCAACCTAATCGAGGGCTGGTCTTATGCTCGCTAATCCAACCGTGAAAGAACCCTCTACTCCGGTCAGTCCGGCGTCCCTGGTCCGCAGCCGCCTGTTCCGCCGCCTGCTGATCGTGGCGCTGCCGGGCTTGCTGGCCGCGTTGTTCGTCGGAGCCGCTGCCGTGCTCACGGTCAACGAACTGAGCCAGCAGAATCATGTGCTCCAGCAGTCGTTCATCCTCCAGAACGTGGCCGAAAATGTGGAGACCGCGCTAAGCGATACGGTCTTCCTGCTGGATGCATCAACCACCCCCAACGGGCAATACATGGCGAGCGTGTATCAAGGGCAGCGCAAATCGCTGACCGCTAGCCAGGAAAGCCTGCGAACCGTGAACGTGAGCGGATTAACGAGCAGCGAGATCCAATCGCGCGATCAGGTGGTGACGGATGTCAGCACCATCTTACAGAGCCTGGATCGCCTGAATACCACCGCTACCGGGAACCAGATCGCCGGGGCCACCGCATGGCAGACGACCCGGCAGAGTGTGGCAAATGTGGGGGTGGAGGCCCAGCATCTGGCGCGGGCCTGGCAGTTGCGGGCCGATCAGATCAACCAGGACACAGTCAACCTGGCCTTCTGGGGGGTCAACCGCATTATCATAATCACCGTGCTGGCGATTCTCCTCGCCCTGGTGGTCACGGCCTTCCTGACGCGCCGCATCATGTGGCCGATCCAGCGGCTGCGCGACCACCTGGCCCGCACGGCGACCGGCGACCTGAGCGCGCTGACCCTGCCTATGCTCGACCAGTACCACAACACCGACGAACTGGCGGCGCTGGAAGCCGAATATGGGTACACGCTCAACACCTTGCGCCCGCTGATCAGCCGGATTCAGGAAGACGCAGCACATATCAGCAGTTCGGCGGCAGAGATTTCGGCGGCGGCCTCCCAGCAGGCCAGCGGCTCCAGCGAGCAAGCCGCCGCAATCACCGAAGTGACCGTCACCGTCGAACAACTGAACCAGACGGCGGTGCAGATCGCCGAGGCCGCCGCCAGCGTGGCCGCCGCCGCCGAGCAAGCCCTGGTCAGCGCCAACCGGGGGCAAGAGGCGGTGCGCGACAGCATCATGGGCATGGCGATGATCAAGGCCCGCGTCAACGACATCACCACCCGCATCCTCGCCCTGTCGGACCAGAGCCAGCGGATCAGCGAAGTGATCGACCTGATCAACACTATCGCCGCCCAGACGCACATCCTGGCCCTCAACGCCGCCGTCGAGAGCGCCGACGCCGGGGAATACGGCCAGCGGTTTGGCGTGGTGGCGGCAGAAGTGAAGAAGCTGGCCCAGCGCAGCGTGGCCGCGACCAAAGAGGTCCGCACGATCATCGCCCAGATCCAGTCGGCCACCAGCGCAGCGGTGATGGCGACCGAGGAAGGGCTGAAAGAGACCGACCGGGGGGTGAACCTGGCCCACCAGAGCGGTGACGCCAACGACGACATCATCAGCATGGTCGAGCGGACGGCGCAACTGGCGAACGCGATCAGTCTGGCGACCCAGCAGCAACGCACCGCCAGCGAGCAGGTGGTCGCCACCATGCGCGAGGTGGCCGATGTCACCCGGCAAGCGGCGATCAGCAGCCAGCAGGCATCGAGCGCGGCCAACGAACTGAGTGGCATCGCCCATGAGCTACGGAGCGCCTCGCAGGGCTTCAAGCTGGAGCCAGATCCGCCGTTCACCGGGGCCACCCCGGCAGACCGCAGCGAAGGTGGGTCGCCGGATCGGTCGGTCGGTGCCCTGGTGCGCCCGGTGCCCAGTGGAGAGGGCGCATGATCGCCGCGCCGCCGACAACCTCCGCCAGCGGGACGATCGAGCGCACCATCGAACTACTGGTGGTGCGCCTGCAAGAGGGCAACCAGCACTACAGCCTGGGGATGCTGGTGAGCCAGGTCGGCGCGCTGCTCCGCAAGCAAAGCGTGACCATGCGCCCGGCGACCGCGCCCACCTCCCGGCGTATCATCGGGGAGGCACTCTACGAGGAGCGCTGGTTGCCGATCTACGACCTGGCCGGTGCCCTGGGGCTGCTGGCCCCCTGGAAGATGGGCCTGGTCACCACCCTGCGGCCCTATTTGCTGGTGATCCGGGGCGCGGGGGGCGAACAACTGCTGGTCACGGTGGATGACGTGACCGAGATCGGGATGTGTCCGCTGGCCCGCATCCACCCGTTGCCCAACTGGCTGCGCCGCCAACTGACACCCCCGCTGGTGTGGGGCGGCATCTATCGGAGCGATCTGGACGTGGCCCAGAACAGAGAAAGCCCGATGACACCCCGCCCGGCAGGGGCCGATGCGTCCCTGCTCTTGTTGCTCGATTGCGGCCCGCTGGGCGGCAATCAGAAATCGTAGCGAACGACACGCCCGGCTATTGAGGTGCCGCCGCCCGGCGGCGGTGCCTGACAGGTACGAGGATGGATGCAACCCGGCTGAGCCTGCTCGGCCAGTTCCGTGAAGAAGTAGACACGCACCTCCTGCGACTTTCGCAGGGGGTCGTCGTGTTGGAACAGAGTCCGCACGACGCGCAAGTGTTGAAGGACGTGTTCCGCGCCGCCCACACGATCAAGGGTGCGGCCAAGATGATGGGCTTTGCCGACATCAGCCGGATCACCCACGAGATGGAGTCGATCCTGGCGGCCATGCGCGACGGCGATCTGGTGCTGACCCCCGACATCACCGATGTGTTGATCGAGGCGATTGACGCGGTGGAGGCGCTGACCCGCAGCCAGGTCCACCCCGAAGGCGGCACCACGCTCACCGCTGCCGAGCAAGACGATCTCGTTGGGCGACTCCATGCCCTGGTGCCCACCGGGGCCGATGGCACGCCCGCGCCCGCGTCGCTGCCGGGGCCGACCCCGGTCACTCCCGCGCCGGAGAAAAACGGGCACGAAAACGGCCACCGTGTGGCCGACCTGGGGACGGAGATCAATGCCGCCGCGCCCCAAGCAACGGCGGGCGGGGGCACCGGGGCGGGCGGGAGCTTCCTGGAAGACA
>JBBSEL010000066.1:0-9423 GCA_038239755.1 Chloroflexia bacterium
GGGCTGGACCCTGACCGAGGTGAGCATTCTCGATGACCCGGCGCTGTACCGCGAGTATCGCTATGCGATCCCGGTAGTGGCGGTGGAAGGGGGGGTGACTCTGGTCGCGCCGCTCTCCTTGCAGCCGCCGCTGTTGCGCCGCGCCCTCACCGTGGGCCGCGATAGCCAGCTAGCGATCACGGCGCAGGCCGGGTTGGTGACGGCGGCGGCGGAACGGACGCGGATGGCCGGGGCCGAAGGCACGGACCCTCCCACCGATGAGGCCGTCGCGCCAGGGACGATACCGCCGCCTTACACGCCGCCGCCCTATACCCCGCCCACCTATGCGGCACCCCCTGGCCTCGGCTCCCCCCTGCGCTACCAGGCCGCACCGTTGCCCGCCCCGATCCGGCTGATCAACAGCCTGAGCAGCGGGATGATCCGGCATTTCCTGGCGATTATGACGGCGATCCTGGGGCTGTGGGTGCTGTTGCCCTGGCTGGCCCCGGTGTTTGCCCATCTGGGGTGGTGGGGACCGGCCAACGGGATCTATACCGTCTATATCTTCTTCTGCCATCAGTTGCCGGAGCGGGCAGGCTCCCTGTTCGGCTATCAGGTGGCGTGGTGCTGGCGCAACACCGCGCTCTACACCTCCGTGTTCCTGGTCGGGATGCTCTGCCTCACGTTGGGGCAGGCGGGCCGGGGGCCAGCAGTGTTGCGGCGCGGCATCTCCTGGCAGGTGCTGGTGTTGTGCAGCATCCCCATTGCGGTGGATGGCTTCTCGCACATGTTCGGCTTGCGGGTGGATAATGCCTGGTTCGATGCCTTGACCGGGAGCGCGTTCCACGCCTTCACCGTGGGCGATCAGGTCGGGACCCTTAACTGGTGGCTGCGCATCCTGACCGGGAGCCTGTTCGGGGCGGCGCTGGCCCTGTTCGCTTACCCGTGGATGGCGCGAACGTTGCGCGAAGAAACCCGGTACTGGCAGGGGGGCCCCTCCCTGCCACCCGCCCCGCCTGCCGCTGCCCCGGTCGCGGGCTGATCCACGCCTCTAGAGGAGATACGGAATGCAACAGTTCGACTTGGCGAACATGAATCTGATCGTCGCCCTGGTCTTGTCGGTCGGGTTTGGTGCGCTGTCGTTTATCTCGCCCTGTGTGCTGCCGCTGGTGCCCGCCTATCTGAGCTACATGAGCGGGGCTTCGGTGCAGAAGGGTGTAGTGCAGGCCCCGCGCTCGGTGATCCTGTTCCATGCGCTGGCCTTTGTGCTGGGGTTCACCATCGTCTTTGTGCTGGTCTTCGGCATCGGGGCGGAACTGCTCAAGGCGCTGTTCAGCTATAACTACAAAAACGTGATCCAGTGGGTGGGCGGCGTCTTCATGATCATCTTTGGCCTCCACTTCCTCGGCGTGTTCAACATCCCGTGGCTAGAGCGGACGTTCAAGTTTGAGGATGCCAGCCGGGGGATGAACCTGGGCTATATGCGCTCTACGTTGGTGGGCGTCGGCTTCGCGGCGGGGTGGACCCCGTGCGTGGGGCCGTTCCTGGGTGCGCTGCTGGGGCTGTCCACCCAGGCATCGGCGGTGCCCCTGTTCATCGCCTACTCGCTGGGGCTGGGCATCCCGTTCGTGCTGGCCGCGCTGAGCATGGGCGCGCTGACGATCTGGCTGCGCAAGCTGACCCGGCGCTCGTTCGACCTCAAGATCGGGGGCCGGGTGCTGCTGCACGACCTGAACGCGGTCTCCATCGTCAGCGGGGTGCTGCTCATTTTCGTCGGGTTGCTGTTGATTTCGGGTCAGTTGACACTGCTGAACCAGTGGCTCGCCCCATTGCTGCCGTCCTGGTGGCCGCAGACGGTTTAACGGCTATGTCTACCTCGAAGCGGTCAACCGCACCTCCCAAATTTGAAGTCGATATCCGCAGCGGCGGGCGGGGGGCGGCCCCCGTCCAGACGGGCGACGCCGAACCGCCCCGCGTGCTCTCGCCGGTGGCGCTGCGCAAGGCCCGCACCCGGCGACGGTTGTTAATGGCCGGGGCGGGGCTGCTGGTCGTGGCTGTGGTGGTGCTGGCCGGGATCTGGTGGGCAGCTCAGCCCCCGGCGAATGTGCTGGCGCGGGTCAACGGTGAGAGTATCACCCTGGAGCAGGTGGACCGCGAAATCTTGCTCAACCGGGCGTTGACCGCCCTGGCGAACGATGGCAAGGAAGTCTCAACCACCCGCAGCGCCGTGCTGGAAGACCTGATCAGCCGCCGGATGCAATCGCAGGATGCCACGCGGGCGGGCCTCTCGCTGACCGATGCCCAGGTGGATACGTGGACCCTGGCTTATTTCCAGGGGCAAAAGTGGACCCGCGCCCAGGTGACCGAGGCGCTGACCGGCTATGGCCTGACCTGGGACGACCTGCGTACCGGCTTCCGTGAGACGGCGCTGATCAATACCTACCTGATCAAGTTTGTGAGCCGGGGGGCGAAAGACGCGACCGCAGCGATGAGCCAGCAAGATGCCTGGTTGAGCAACCTGGAAAGCACCAGCCGGGTGGAACGCTTCCGCAACCCCGACGAGGCGCTGGCCCTGCACGTCGGCTCGTCCGCCCCCGATTTCACCGTGCAGGATCTCGATGGCAAGACGCTCAAGCTGAGCGACCTGCGCGGGCACCGGGTGCTGGTGAACTTCTGGGCGACATGGTGCCAGCCCTGCCGGATCGAAATCCCCACGCTGGTCAATTCCTACAAGCAACTGCGCGCTGCGGGCAAAGACCTCGATATCATCGCCGTAGCGGTCAATAGCGCGCCCGATACGGTAGCGGCCTTCCGCACCGAGTTTGGGATGCCGTTCACCGTGGCCCCCGACACCGGCAACCAGATTTCGACCATCTACTATGTCGGCGCAATCCCGACCAGCTATTTGATTGACCGCGACGGGACCGTGCGCTGGATCCATGTGAACATGATGGACGATAAGCTGCTGGCCCAACAATTGGCGGTGTTGCCCTAGCGCCTGGCGGCAAGTTAGCCCCGGAGGGGCGGCAGACGGTAGCCCACGGTGCGAACCGTGGGGAAGCAGGATCGCTAAAGATTAAGCCCCGGAGGGGCGACAGAAAAGAGCGTTGGCTGATGCCTACTCCTTCATCTGTCGCCCCTCCGGGGCTTGATTATTGGTCCCGACCTATCCCCCACAGTTGGCACTGTGGGCTACCGTCTGTCGCCCCTCCGGGGCTTGATTATGGGTCCCGACTTACTTCCACGGTCCGCACCGTGGGCTATTGTCTGTCGCTTCTCCGGGGCTGGGGTCCTGCTGACCCGCTAGCTCGTCGGCGCGGTGCCGGAGCGCGGGGCGGGGGCTGGGGCGGGCACCTCGTCCGGCACGTCGGCGGGGGCGTCCTCGATGGGCGCGTCGTCGGTCACCCCGTCGGCGGCGGTGTCATCTTCGGGGGCGGCCAGATCTTCGTCCAGGTCCTCGCCGACCATTTGCGCGTCGGTGATGCCTTCTTCGTCTTCCCAGGCAGTGTCGCCGTCGGTGGCCGCGTCTTCCTCGTCGCCCAGTTCGTCCTCGTAGGTGTCGGCGGCGACGGGAGCCAGCGGGGCGGTCGAGCCGGGGCGGTGGCGGTAGATGAACATTGCCAGGCAGACCAGGATGGTGACGACGGCGAAGACTTGCGGGGCGCGGAACCCGCCCGCGCTGGCGCTATCGAGCCGCACGGCCTCGACCACGAAGCGGCCCAGAGAATAGACGACCCCATAGACCCAGAACAGATCGCCTTCGCGCAGGCCGAAGCGGCGGGTGCGGCTGAGCCAGAAGAGGAGGCCGAAGGTGCCCAGGTCCCAGATCATTTCATAGGCAAAGGTGGGGGCAAAGTGGAACCCCGTGTCGGCCCCATAGTCGGCGGGGAAGGGGGTGCCGTCGGGGGCTTTCAGGCCGATGGCGGAGGGGCGGCGTTCGGGCGAAATTGGGATGCACCAGGGCTGGCTGCACGGCTCGCCATAGGCCTCCTGGTTGAAGAAGTTGCCCCAGCGGCCAATGGCCTGGCCCAGCGGCACCCCGACGATGGCGATGTCGGCCCAGCGGAAGAAGCTGAGATGGGCGCGGCGGACATAGATCAGCAGCGCGATGATCCCGGCGACGAAACCGCCCTGGATGCTCAGGCCGCCTTCCCAGACGTAGAACACCCGGATCGGGTCGGTCTGGAAGTTGCTCAGGTTGACCAGCACAAAGCCGAGCCGGGCACCGATGATCCCCAGGATGAGCATCAGCGGCAGCGCCTGCCAGACATTGTCGGGGTCTTCGCCCCGGCGGCGGGCCTCGGCGGCGGCAACCAGGGACCCGGCCAGGGCGGCCATCACGATGAACACGCCATACCAGCGCAGGGTGAATGGGCCGATGGTGAAAATAATCGGACTGGGCATAAAGGTGGTCAGTGCTCCTTAGTTTCGGATCAGATTCAGAAGGTTCAGGGGGCGGAGGGTTGGGCCGCTATTTACCGGACCCCAGGAGGCGGCTCCCCACGCCGCGCTCCTGGGGCACGTCACGAAACACCTCGTAGACCCCGGAGATGCCTTCCAGGCGGCTGATCAGGGTCGAAAGCTGTTCGATGCCGGTCACTTCCAGGTTCAGGCGCACCGTCTGGGTGCTGCCGTTCCCGTTATTCGCGTTGGTGATCTCCCCGACGTTGACTTTCTCATCGGCCACCTTGGTCAGCACATCGCGCAGCAGCCCGACTCGATCCAGAGCGACGATGGAGACCTGGGCCAGGTAGCGCTGGGTGTTGATCCCGCTCCAGGCCACTTTGATCAGTCGCTCCGGGTCGCGCACGTTCTCGATGTTGCGGCAGGTGTCGCGGTGGACCATGATGCCGCGGCCCCGTGTGGTGTAGCCGATGATGTCGTCGCCGGGCATCGGCTTGCAGCAGCGGGCGATGCTGGTCAGCAGGTTGGTCGCCCCTCCGATCTCCAGGGCCGGGGGCGTATTCACCTGCGGTATCTGGATGCGAGTGGGGGCGATCTTTTCGGGCGGCGGGGCCAGCCGGTTGACCAGTTGGGCCGGGCTGATGTCGGTGCTGCCGATGGCCTCCAGCAGATCGTCCACTGTGGAATAGCGCGGGAAGTGGGCTAGCACCGCTGCTTCGTCCAGTCCCGGTTGGCCCAGCTTGCGCAACTCTTCTTCGAGGATGTTGCGGCCCTGGGCGATGTTCTCGTCGCGGCGCTGACGGCGGAACCACTGGCGGATCTTGCCCTTGGCCGTGGCCGTGGTCACATAGGTGCGGCCCGAACTGATCCAGTCACGGTTGGGGCCTTTGCGCTGGCGCTCTTTGAGGATCTGCACCCGGTCGCCGCTCTGCAACGGGGTGTCCAGTTGGACGATACGGTCGTTGACCCGCGCCCCGCCACACTGGTGGCCCAGATCGGTGTGGATATGGTAGGCAAAGTCGATGGGGGTGGACCCGGCGGCCAGTTCCACGATCTCACCCTTGGGGGTGTAGACGTAGATGCGGTCCTGGAACATCTCCGAGTGGAGGTTGTCCACGAACTCCTGGGCATCCTGCACATCGTCGCGCCAGGAGAGGCGGCGGCGCAGGTCGGCCACCTTCGCATCATAGGCGCGGTCGCGGCGGCGGATCGTCCCTTCCTTGTAGCGCCAGTGGGCGGCGATGCCGTACTCGGCCACTTCGTGCATTTTCTCGGTGCGGATCTGGATTTCGAGGGGTTTGCCTTCGAGGGCGAGGACGGCGGTGTGGAGGGACTGGTAGAGGCTTTCTTTGGGCTGGGCGATGTAGTCGTCAAACTCGCCGTTGATCGGCTTCCAGAGGGTGTGGACCACCCCCAGCGCCGCATAACAATCCTGCAATTCTTTGACGATGACCCGCACCGCCAGCACATCGTAAATGCGTTCCACCGAGCTGTTCTTACGTTGCATCTTCTGGTGGAGGCTGTAGATGTGCTTGGTCCGCCCGCTGATTTGCGCGTCGATCCCGGCCTCTTTCAGCGCCTTGAGCAGGCCCTCGCGCACCCGCTGGAGGTAGCGTTCGCGGGCTTCTTTGCGCTCTTTGAGGAACCCGGCCAGTTCCAGGTATTTTTCGGGTTCGAGGAAATAGAACGCCAGGTCTTCCAATTCGCTTTTGATCTGCCACATGCCCATGCGATTGGCGAGGGGGGCATAGATTTCGAGCGTTTGCTGGGCGATGCGCCGCTGCTTCTCGGCGGGGGTGGCGTTGAGCGTCCGCATGTTATGAAGCCGGTCGGCCAGCTTGATCAGCACGACGCGGATGTCATCGAACATGGCGATGAACATCTTGCGGAGCGCCTCGGCCTGCTGATTAGCCCGTTCGCGTTCGCGGCGCTCGGCCTCGGCCACGCTGGCCCCGGTGGCGGTCTTGGGCAGCGTGCTCAGCTTGGTCACGCCATCGACCAGGGCGGCCACCGGCTCGCCAAACCCGGCGGCCAGCGCGGCGCGGGTGATGTTGCAATCTTCGATCACGTCGTGGAGCAGCGCGGCGGCCAGGGTGTCGGCATCAAACAGCCCCATCTCGGCCAGGATGATCGTCACGGCCAGGGGATGGAAGATATAGGGATCGCCCGACTGGCGGACCTGCCCCTCGTGGGCTTTGGCGGCGAACTCGTAGGCTTTGCGGATCTTCTCCTGGTCGTCGGCGGGCAGGTGGTCGCGGAGCAGGGCCATCAGCCGCTCGAAGGTGGGCGGGCGGGTCTTGCTGCTGATCAGCGTCGGCGGCACCAGCCCCACGTCGAGGTGATCGGGTGGCCGCCGGGCGGGGGTGGTCATGGCCGCCGCCGGGGCACCATTGCCGTGACCGTTGCCATTGCCGTTGCCGGTGCCGGTGCCGGTGCCATTGGCGGTGCCAGGGCTGCTGCCGTTGCGCTGCCCGGTGGCCTGGCTCTTGGTCCGTCCCTCCAGGGTGCGGGCGATCTGCGCGGCGGGGGGCACCGGGGGGGGTCCCAGCGGCACGGCAGGTTGGGGATCAATATCGGCCATCGCGCCTCGCTCCTTTCGCAGCAAATCTATCGACACGAGTCAGGACCCCGCCGGGGCAAATCCAGGGTGGGTTTTTTCATCATACCGTAAGGACGAACGATTGTCAATTTACGTTAGACCCCGTCGCCCCGCGCCCCCGCTGCGACCGCGTCCGGGGGGGATTTGCGCGGTCGTTTCGGGGAACCGTGTTGACACCCGGCCCGCAGCCTGTATAATGGGGCAGGAGTATGGCAGACGGTCTCTCACTTTGCCCACCGGAGGAAATGCCTCGTTGTTACCTCGTACTAAGATTGTGGCGACGCTCGGTCCGTCCTGCTGGGAAGAACCGATGCTCCGCGAACTGTTAGCCGCCGGAGTCAGCGTCATTCGGATCAACTTTTCACACGCCGATCACGGTATTACTGCTGAGAAAATGGCCCTCGTCCGCCGGTTGGCGGCAGAGGAGCCGGGGCGCAATGTGGCGATCCTCGGTGACCTCCAGGGGCCGCGCATCCGCGTGGGGGAGCTGCCCTCCACCGGGGTCACCCTGATCGCAGGCAGCACCGTTACCCTGAGCGTGCATCCCGACGGCGAATCGATCCCGGTAGACTATGCCGGGCTGCCGCGTGACGTAGCTCCTGGCGACACGATCCTGCTGGACGATGGCCTATTGGCGCTCCAGGTCACCTCGGTCGATCCCGCCCTGGACCTGATCCGCTGCAAGGTGCTGGTGGGGGGGCTGCTGACCTCGCACAAGGGGATCAACGTGCCGGACCGCCCGCTGAGTGTGCCCACCCTGACGGCGAAGGACCGCGAGGATCTGGCCTTCGCCCTGCACAACGGGATCGACATGATCGGGCTATCGTTTGTGCGCTCCGGGCCGGATGTGCAGGAGGCCCGCCGCCTGATCCAGGCCCAAACGTCGCGCCATGTGCAGATCATCTCCAAGATCGAGAAGCACGCCGCGCTCGCCAACTTTGGCTCGATCCTGTCTGCGTCGGATGGGGTGATGGTGGCGCGGGGCGACCTGGGGGTGGAGATGGCCCCCGAATTGCTGCCCGCGATCCAGAAGCGGCTGATCGCGGCGGCGAACATGGTTGGCAAGCCGGTGATCACGGCGACCCAGATGCTCGACTCGATGATCCGCAACCCGCGCCCGACCCGCGCCGAGGCAACCGACGTGGCGAACGCGGTGCTGGACGGCAGCGACGCGATCATGCTGTCGGGCGAGAGCGCCACTGGGAAGTACCCCCTGGAGTCGGTGCGGATGATGGCGAAGATCGCGCTCGAAGCCGAGAACCTGTTCGACTATGAGGGGTGGGTGGGGCACAGTTCGGCCCAGGTGGGCCAGGCGGCGCGGATGCAAACCGGGTCGGCCCGCCGCCAGCGCAACCGCCCCAGCGATGCCCGCTGGGTGGCCGAAAAGATCTGCTCTGCCGCCGACAACATCGCCGAAGAACTGTGCGCGGTGGCGGTGATCACCCTCACCCGGTCGGGCACCAGCGCCCGGCTGGTGGCGAAGTGCCGCCCGCGCAGCACGCTGATCGCCATCACCGACGATCCCACCACCCAGCGGGCGCTGGCGGTGACCTGGGGCGTGCAGGCGTTGCTGCTGGAGTCGTTTGGCGATACGGTCGAGACACTGATCGCGGCAGAACAACTGGTGCTGGAGCGTGGCCTGGTAGCATCGGGCGATCTGGTGGTCTTCACCGGCGATCTGCCCCTGCCGCGTCCAGGCCAGACCTCCTTGCTCAAGGTGCATGTGGTGGGCCAATTGCCTACCCTCTGAGAGGCAGTTATGCGGGCAAGCGTGCCCCAGGCCATCGCGCTTCGGCTGGCGCAGATGACCGCCGATCCTGCGGACAGCAGCGAAGCGCGGGTGCAAAAGACGATTGTGGTGGGCAGTTCGCTCATCGCCGTTGCGACGGGCATCCTGTGGACCGGGCTGTACCTGGCGCTGGGCGAGGTGTGGGCGGCGTCGATCACCCTGTTCTGCTATAGCGGGCTGATGTCGCTGAACACGATCCTCTACAGCCGGGTTCGCAACTACCCCTGGTACTTCTTTTCGCAACTCTTCCTGGCGCTGATCCTGCCAGCCTTCCTGACGATCACCCTGGGCGGGCTGATCAATTCGGGCGCGGTGATCCTGTGGGCCTTGTTCGGGCCGCTGGGCGCCATCGTGGAATACGGCTGGCGGCGCGGGTTGGTCTGGTTCTGGGGCTATGCCGCGCTGGTGGCGGGGTGTGCGGTGTTGCCTGCTTCGCTGCTCGTCGGCGGCACCCGCCCGCCCGAAGTCGTCCTCCTCCTCTTCGTCCTCAATATCGTCGGGGTATCCAGCTTCCCCTTCGTCACCCTGCGCTACTTTGTCACCGAGCGCGACCGGGCCTTCGGCCTCTTGCGCGTGGAGCAAGAGAAGTCGGAAACCCTCTTGCTGAACATCCTGCCCGCCGAGATCGCCGCCCGGCTGAAGGAAGACACCA
>JBBSEL010000067.1:0-9339 GCA_038239755.1 Chloroflexia bacterium
CAAGTTCCACATCGCCGGGTTCCGCGTGCGGCGGGTGTCGCACTGGAACATGATCCTGTTCCCCATCGTGCTGGTGGTGCGGCTCTCGCGCCGATCGGGGGCCAACCTGGACGAAACCGAAGCGCACTCGGATATCAAGGTGCCTGCGCCACTGATCAATGAAGCCCTGGCGGCGATCATCCGGCTGGAGTCGGCGGTATTGCGCTACATCGATCTCCCCATCGGCTCCTCGGTGTTCGCGCTGGGCCAGAAGCCGGGCCGCCGTTCGGCCGCCCGCCAAACTGCATTAGCAAAATCAAAGGAGGGCAAGACCCGATGGCAGACAACACCCCCTGGACCTGTAGCGTCTGTGGCACCGCCAACGCCGCCGACGCCGATCAATGCACCAACTGTGGACGGCTCCGCGCGGTGGAGCTGGTTGCAACCCACCTGCCCCCGGCAGACGCAGAGGAGGCACCCCTTGAAGTGGATCTCGAAGTGGATCGGGGGATCCCGGCGATCAACCCCTGAGGCGGCGGCGGAAACGCCTGCCGGGACCGATGCCCCCGCCACCTGGCGCTGCATCGCCTGCAACGCGGTCAACGAGGATAGCGGCAAGTTTTGCGGGAATTGCAGCCGCCCGCGCCCGTGGGACCCCACCCCGGCCTACGTCTACCAGAACTCGGCCACCGGCCTCCGCCCGGCCCCGCCGCCCGCCAACGCGGTCCCGTGGCCCTGCCCGCAGTGCGGCCACGAGAACGGGCGGGCCAACAACTTCTGCATTATGTGCCAGGAAAAGCGCCCGGCGCTCCCTCGCCCCTGAGGCTCTCCCATGAGTGACGAACCCCAACTGACCCACCTCAACGCGGCAGGCGCGGCCCACATGGTGGATGTGGGGGCGAAGGCGGTGACCGAGCGGGTCGCAATAGCCGAGGGCCGGGTCACCCTGCTGCCCACCACCCTGGCCCTGATCCGCAGCGGCACGGCCCCCAAAGGCGACGTGCTGGCCGTGGCCCGCATCGCCGGGATCATGGCCGCCAAAAAGACGAGCGAGTTGATCCCCCTCTGCCACCCCTTGGCCCTCACCTCGGTCCAAGTGGAGGTCACCCTCTACGACCCCCCGGCGGGCGCGGACCGGGGCGGTGCGGTTGTTACCGTCCGCGTCGCCACGTCGGGCCAAACCGGCGTGGAGATGGAAGCCCTGACGGCGGTCAGCGTCGCCGCCCTCGCCCTCTACGACATGATCAAAGCCGTGGACCGGGGGGCCAGCATCGACGCCGTCCGCCTCCTCGAAAAACGCGGTGGCAAGAGCGGCGAGTGGCAGGCGAGTGCTGAGTGCTGAGGCGTGAAACATGAAACGTGAAACGTGAAACGTGATGCTAACCACTCAGCACTCAGCACTCGTCACGAGCCACGAACCACG
This sequence comes from Chloroflexia bacterium, assembly GCA_038239755.1. Classification (GTDB taxonomy): domain Bacteria; phylum Chloroflexota; class Chloroflexia; order QHBQ01; family JAICKM01; genus JBBSAN01. The sequence continues at coordinate 1,403 of JBBSEL010000067.1, forward strand.
CGCCACGAACCACGAACCACGAACCACGCGCCACTACTCAGCACTCAGCATGCAGCACTCAGCACTCAGCACTCGTCACGCCTCGTTCCGCATCCCCGTTTCCGGGTTCAGTTGGCCGCGCTCGGCGTAGGTGAAGGCGCGGGTGCCGTTGACCCAGACCTGTTCGACGCGGCTCATCAGGTCGAGGGGGTCGCCGCTGAAGATGGCGATGTCGGCATCCTTGCCCACTTCCAGCGTGCCGACCCGGTCAGCGATACCCAGCACCTCGGCGGGGTTCTTCGTCACCAGGTCCAGGGCACCCTCGCGCGGTAGCCCATCCTTGACCGACAGGATCAGCCCGATCAGCAGGTGCTGGATCGGCACCACCCAATGGTCGGTGGTCAGCGCCACCTTCACTCCCGCCTCTACCAGCCGGGCCGCGCTGCGCAGGTTGCGTTCGCGCAACTCCACCTTATAGCGGCTGGTCATCAGCGGCCCCAGCACGGCGGGGATATTGCGCCGGGTCAGTTCGTCGGGGATCTTGAACGCCTCGGTCGAGTGGTCCAGCACCATCTGGAAGTCGAACTCGTCGCGGACGCGCAGCGCGGTCAGGATATCGTCGGCGCGGTGGGCATGGATCCGCATCGGGATCTCGTGGCGCAAGACCATCGCCAACGCCTCCATCCGCAAATCACGCTCGAACGGTTTGCCCGGCTCCTGCTGGGCCTGCTTGGCGAGGTAGTTCTGGGCACGGGTGAAGTTCTCGCGCAGCAGCCCGGCAATGCCCAGGCGGGTGCCCGGCATCCGCTTCTGGTCGCCGTGGGTGCGCTTGGGGTTCTCGCCCATCGCCGCTTTCATGCCACTGGGATTGCGGATCACCATCTGGTCGATCCGGTTGCCCACCGTCTTGACCGCCATCGCCAGCCCGCCGATCACATTGGCGCTGCCCGGCATGATGTTGATCGTGGTGATGCCTGCGCCCAGCGCATCGGCAAAGGCCTGGTCGTCGGGGTTAGTCGCGTCAATCGCCCGCAGGTGGGGTGTCACCGGGTCGGTCGTCTCGTTGACATCCATTCCCTCGCGGCCAAAGCCCTGCTCCCCGATCCCGACATGGGTATGCGCGTCGATCAGGCCGGGGATCAGCCATTTCCCGGCGCAGTTGACGACATGCCAGCCTTCCTCGGCGGGCGGCAATGGACCATCGCCCTGCGCCCCCAGCGCCACAATCTTCCCATCCCGAATAAAAATCCGACCGGGATCATGAACCGCCCCGGCCATCGTCAGCACTTTTCCACCATCTAAAATATACATACGGGGTCCGCTCCTACCTGCTACAAATTTGGGGCGAGAGGCCGCCGCCCCTCCCCCCTTGTCGCAAGTTTCGGACCCACAAATAGGTGGGCGAGGGCCGACACACTTACGGCGCGATAAAAGTACTATGGACAAATTGTAGAATTCACTTGTAAAATAAGGAGATAGTGACAATATGAGGACTCTATATTAAGAGGCCTTAAAGACGAGGTCAGAAGCGTGGTGAAAATGGTGGGGCAATTATTATACTGTGCGGCCACAGAGCCAGAGCGGGCGCGGGTCGGGCGACTTCTTGCAGCGATTTTGCTGATCTTTAGTGTGCTGGCATTCCTAAGCGGGGGCGTACCCTTAGTCAGAGGTACAGGAGAGATCAGTCTAGTCGTCGTCGTAGCACTGGCGCTCATGATCAGCCTGTATATCGTTAACCGGCGCGGGCAGGTCACGTTCGCCGCAATAGGGGTGACGGTGGTGGTGATCGGGTTAATGGTGGCGGTGGCGCTGAACCCGGACAGTTCGGTCATTATCGGGCTGTTGAGCGTCTGTGCGCTGGCTATACCGCTCGCCCTGGCCGGGGTAATCATGCCCTGGCGGGGGGTCGTGGGCGTGCTGCTGGCGACCAGCGCGATAACCATCGCCATGTACCAGGGGGTCAGCCCGGCACTGCACAACTATGAGATGACGCATCCGGGGGTCATCAAAGGGGGGACGTGGTTCGCGCTGGTCATACTCTGGTCGATCGGGGGAATGGCCGTGCTAGCCAGCAGTCAGATCTGGCAAACGCTGGCCCGCTTGGAACAGCAGAACAATAATCTGCTGGCGCAAAGTGCCCGCGAACGCTCCCTGCTTGATCAGATGAGCACGACTGGCCTTCACGTGCGCCATGCCGCTGCTGCCATCGCCACGGCGGCAGCCCAGCAGGCCACCGGGGCGACGGAGCAGGCTGCCGCCCTGACCCAGGTGAGCAGTATGATTGAGGAACTTAACCAGACGGCGCAACAGATCGCCAACATTGCCGATGCGGTGGCAGGCACCACCAAGCAAACACTGAGCAGCGCGCAGAACAGCCAGCAGGCGGTGCAGGAAGGGATCGCGGGGATGCAGCGGATCATGGGCCGGATTGAGGATATCGTAACCCGCAACCTGCACCTTGCCAGCCAGAGTCAGCGCATGGCCGAAATAGTGACGACTATCAACGAAATCGCCGCCCAGACCCATATCCTGGCCTTGAACGCCGCGATTGAGAGTGCCAGCGCGGGCGAGAGTGGAGCACGCTTTGCGGTGATCGCCGGGGAGGTCCGCAAGTTGGCCCAGCACAGCACAACGGCCACCCATGAGATCCAGAAGATCATTAGCCAGCACCAGGCGGCCATCGCGGCGGCGGTCATGGCAACCGAAGAGGGGTTAAAGGAAGGGGAGTCGGGCCGCCGTCTGGCGGAACAGAGTGGCGCTGCGAACGCAATCATCATTGGCGAAGTAGAACAGGCGGCAGAGTTGATGCACACAATTAACAAGGCGACCCAGCAACAGCGCACCGCCAGCGCCCAGGTAGTGAGCACTATGCACGAGATGGTCGAAGTGACCCGCCAGGTGGCGGCGACTAGCCAGCAGACGTTGGAGTCGGTGCAGCAACTGGAAACAATAGCCCAGGCCCTGGTCCTGGATCCGGCGGCGTTACCACCAGATGCGCCGCCGCAACGCACACCCATGACGGCGCTGCCGGGGAACAACGGGCAGCAACCGTTCGCTACACCCGTCTAGAACCGGTGGTGGGAAAGAAAAGGGCGACAAAACCGGCGTTGCAGCCCCACTTACCTCAACTCTCCAGCGCATCTTGCAGCTTTTTGTGGAACTCGCTGGGGGTGTCGAGCATGGGGAAGTGCTGCGACTTATCGAAGCGGATGATATGCGCGTTGTGGAGGTTGCCGTTCTCGAAGTGGTGCAACTCGGAGGGGGCCACCACGGTGTCCTTGCCACCGTGCATCGCCACCACCGGCATCTTCAGGTGCTTCAGTTGGGGGCGCAGATCGGTACGGATCAGGCTGTGCCCGCTTTGCTGGGCGGCTTCCTTGGTCACCTTCAGCACGTCTTCCAGAATCTCGCGGTACCAGACCTGCCAGTTGGTGGCGATCCAGCGGTGCAAGAGGGGGCGACCCCAGGTGCCGATGATTTGCGGCTTCCAGAATAGCCGGTTGAGCGTGGGATTGCTCGCCAGATGGATGATCGGCGTGCAGGAACGGCCCAACACGGGCGCGCTGACCAGGACCAGCTTGTTGACCCGGTGCGGATATTCCAGCCCCAGGCGCATGGCGATCGTGCCGCCCATCGAGTGGCCGATCACCGGGGCATCGACCAGGCCCATGCGGTCCATAAACTGATCGACCAGGGTCAGATAGTCGGAGACCGAACAGTTCTGCCGCGATTTATCCGAATCGCCGAAGCCCCAAAAATCGAGAGCGTAGCAGCGATAGCGCCGGGCCAGCGCCTCCATGGTGCCCATCCAATAACGCCAGGATCCCAGCCAGCCGTGGAGAAAAATAACTGGCTTGCCGCGGCCAATGACCTCGTAATGCACCAGGCCATTCTCAATTACAATTGCACTCATACGCCGTCTTCACAGTCTGCCAGCACCATTGCTGAGGTTGATATGCCGGATCGCCGCCTGCGCCCTAGGCGCGCTCCAGGATGTCCCGAATCTTCTTGATCAACTCTTCGGGTACATAAGGCTTCAGCAGGTAATCAATCGCGCCCGCTGTGCGCCCTCGGGCAATCTCTTGCTCCTGGCCCAACGCCGACACAAACACCACCGGGATATGGCGCACCGCCGGGAGCGCTTTAAGCTGCCGGCAGGTTTCATAGCCATCCAGGCGGGGCATTTTGGCATCGAGCAAGATCAGGTCGGGTGCTGTTTGTTGAGCCAACTCCAACGCCTGGGCACCATCCACCGCTTCGATGACTTCAAACCCGCCATAGCGGAGGGTGAAACAGGTCATAAAGCGGATATCTGCTTCGTCTTCCGCAACCAGAACACGAAAGGGTTTCGCCATGAAACTCCAAACTCTGTGCGATAACCCGCAGGGATGCACCCGCTGCGGGGGGGTTAGCGGCGGCCCGCGTCGATGTCGTCCAGGTTGTCGGCGGCGGCAGCCTCACGAACGGCGGCAGCCACTTCACGGTCAAAGAGGATTTGCGCCAACTCTTCCATTTCTTCGACCGTGGCAGCCCCATCCAGTACGCCCAGATCGCCCAGCTCCCCCAGGTGGGCATCCTGACTCGCGCGGGTCGGCGGCGGGTCAGCCGGGGGGGTTAGCGGGCCGGTCAGCGCCGGAAGGATGCTGGTGCCGCCCAGGACGCGCCCTTCTTCGACCGGCTGGAGCGGGATGGTGAAGGTGAAGGTACTCCCCTCCTCCAGTACGCTCTCCACCTTGATCATGCCGCCGTGCATTTCGACCAGCGACCGGGCGATGACCAGCCCCAACCCCGTCCCCGATACGAACTGCACGTTCGGGTTATTGGCGCGGAAGAAGCGCGTATCGAACAGCTTCTCCTGGTCTAGCTCGGAGATGCCATAGCCGGTATCGCGCACCGCGACGACCAGCATCGAGCCGTCAATGCGGGCGCTAACCCCAATGGAGCCGTTCTCCGGCGTGTATTTGTTCGCGTTGCTGACCAGGTTGGTCAACACCTGGATGATCCGGTCGCGGTCCAGCTTCACTTCGGGCAGGTCGTCGGCCACGGCGATGGTCAGGTTCTGTTCCTTGGCCTGGATCTGGTTCGCCAGGCTGCTGACCACGTCTTGCACCAGCTCGCTCACCGCCACATAGCGCAGGTTCAACTGGATGCGCCCCGTTTCGATGCGCGACAGATCGAGGATATCGGCCACCAGCACCGAGAGCCGGTCGGCATTGTTCTTGATCACGGTCAAGAACTGCTTCTGCATGTCGCTGACCGCGCCGACGGTGCCCATCAGGATCAGGTCGGTGTAGCCCTTGATCGAGGTCATCGGCGTGCGGAGTTCGTGGGCCACGGTCGAAATGAACTCGCTCTTCATGCGGTCCACTTCCACCTCTTTGGTCACGTCGCGGAACACCGCCACCACACCCATGATCTCGCTCTGAGCCGAGACCACCTGCGACAGGGTCAGGTTCAACACCTTGTTCCGCAGGATGAAGCGCTTTTGCTGCGGCGGCACGGGCAGATCGAAGCGGCACATCTCCTCTAGCTGGACCATCAACGACAGCACGTCGGGGGGGATGTCTAGCCCCTGGAGGCCGCGCGGCACCTGGCGGCCCAGAATTTGGTCGGCGTCCACCGCGAAGATCTGCGCCGCCGCCTGGTTGAGCATCAGCACTTCGTAGCGCGAGCCGGGCCGGGCATCCAGCACGATCACGCCGTCGGTGATCGACTCCAGGATCGCCTTGCGGTTGCTGGCCTCGTCTTCCTGCACCTTGAGCGCCACCGCCAGCCGGGTCGCCTGGTCGGTGATATACTCATAGAGCGTGGCGTTGTGGATGGCGATGGACATTTCGTTCGCCACCGTAGACACCAGGCGGAAGTGGCTTTCCGAGAAGTAGCCCGTTTCGGGATGGGTCAGCGAAAGCAGGCCCAGCAACTCGTCGCCCGACAGCAGCGGCACACAGATCATCGAGCGGATATCCTGGCCCCATTCCTCGCTCGGTATCCAGCGCGGGTCTTGCACCACGTCGGCCACCAGCGCCCCGCGCCGCTCCCGCGCCACCCAGCCGAGCAGGCCCCAGTCCTGGGGGCGCACCGAGCGGGGCGGCTGGATCGTTTCGCCGGGGCGGACCACCGCCGCGCGGTACTCCATCGCCCCATGCGCCGGATCGAGCAGCAGGATCGATCCGCGGGTCACCCCACCCACCGCCGTCACCAGTTGCAAGCCCCGCTGGACGATCGCATCGAGGTTCAGGCTGGTGCTCAACTGGTGGCTGATATGATACAGCTCTTCCAGACGCTCCTTCTCGACCATCAACTGGAGGTTGGTGTCGGCCAGTTCTTCGGTCCGCGCCGCCACCTCGCGCTCTAGCTGGTCGTTGAAGCTGCGGATCTGGGCGAACAGCTTGGCGTTCTGGATCGCCACTGCCGCATGGTGGGCCAGGGTGGTCAAGAATTGCAGGTGCGCGGGGGTGTAGACCCCCGGCTCGAAGCTCTGCACCGACAATAACCCCATCACCTCGTCGCCCGCCAGCAGCGGTGCCCCCATCCACGACCCGATCTGGTGGGTCCCCTGGATATACGAGGCCCCGTAATCGTGCCCCTGCATCATCAGGTTATCCAGCACCAGGTGGCGGCCTTTGAGGATGACCCAACTCGATAGCCCCTCGCCCAGCACCGTCTGTTCGCCGTGGATGCGTTGCTCGTTCTCGATCATAAACGGGTAATTGACGACCTGATTCTCTTTATCGACCAGCCCGACAAAGAACGCCGCCGGGTTGAACAACATGCTGACCCGCTCATACAGCGTCTCGAACACCGTTTCCGGGTCAAGCTGGGAGGAGAGGACGCTACTGAGGTCGTTGAGCGTGTCCAGTTGCAGGATGCGGTTTTGCGCTTCGTCGTAGAGCCGGGCGTTCTCCAGCGCGATAGCCGTCTGCGCGGCCAGTTGTTCGACAAAGCGCTGGTGCTCCAGGTCGAACGCGCCGACCAGGGGGCTTTCCAGGTTCAATACGCCCAGCACCCGGCCCTCTTTACGGATCGGCACCAGCAGTTCGGTCCGCACCCGTGGGTCGGCGGCGAAGTATTCCGGGTCGAGGGTCACATCGGGCACCAGCAGCGAGTCGCCGGTGCGGAACACCCGCCCGATCAGCCCCACGTCGAGCGACCAGATATTGTCCCGGTTCGCCATTTCGACAATATCGTGGTCATAGCCGACATGGCCCATCGGGCGCAGGCCGCGCCGGTTCTCATCGTAGCGGAAGATGCTACCGAACGGCGCGCCGGTGGCCCGCTGGGCGTGACCCAACATACGTTCCAACAACTGCTGCACATCGAGCGTCGAGGTCAGGTCGCGGGCGATGCTGTTCAGGATCGACAGTTCAGCGATGCGGCGTTCGCGCTCCTGGAAGAGTTGGGCGTTTTCCAACGCAATCGCCGCCTGGCTGGAGACAGTAGACAGCAGGGTCACGTGATCCTGATCGTAGGCAGCTTCGTCGCTGTAGCTGGGGACGATGATCACCCCCAGCACGCGGTCCCCGGTGATCATCGGCACGCCCATCCAGCAGCAGGCGGCCACTCCGGTGCGCTCGATGCCCATCCGCAGGCAGAAATCGTTGGTGTCGCCCTTGATCAGCAGCGGTTGGCGGGTCTCCAGCACATAGGGCACCAGCCCGCCATGCGCCACCGGCTCGATCCGCGCCGGTTTCATCTGCCCGTCCTCGTAGTTGAAGCGGAACTCCAGTTCCTTGCGCTCCGGGTGCCAGAGGACGATATGGAAGAAGCGAATATTCATAATCTGCCGCACCTGCTCGAACAGCAGGCGCAACAACTGGTCGGTTTCCAGCGACGAACTCAGTTCGCGGGCGATCTGGTTCAGCGTCGCCAATTCGCCGATGCGCCGTTCGCGGTCGTTGAACAGCCGGGCGTTCTGGATCGCCACCGCCGCCTGATTGGCGACCGTCGAAAGGAACTGG